>CAMLOA010000452.1 GCA_946481445.1 uncultured Devosia sp.
AACCTTGAGCACGATGCCGGCGATGTTGACGACCTGCCGCCCGACCAGGACGACGACGAGGATGCCTATTGGGCCTACCACTCGTTCCACGGACTGCGAAAGCTGCTCGCCGCCGCGCCGGGCGGTGAGGGGGAGGGGTGATGGAACAGATCGCAATAGCAATGACCGGCGTGGTGGCTATCTGGCTCTCGCAGGACGCCCGCGCAAACTGGCGGCGCTATGCCTGCCTGTTCGGGATCGCAGGCCAGCCCTTCTGGTTCTACGCGGCCTACACCGCCGAGCAGTGGGGTATCTTCGCGCTGTGCTTCCTCTACACCTACGCATGGCTAAAGGGCGTGCGCAACAACTGGCTTACTTCGCCTGCAACCGTTGAGAACCAGCAGAGGTACAAGCCAGGAAAGTGCGCGGTGTGCGGTGGCTGTAATGGTCGCCCCGTCTATTGCAAAAACTGCTTGGTGGCCACCCAGCCCGAGCGCGATGGGAGGGGGAATGGACCCGCGTTGGATTGAACCGTTGATGTACGTCGGCCTGATTCTTTTCTTCGGGCTAATCCTTTGCTTAGTTGCGAAGGGGCTGGATGACGATGATAGGCCGAGGCGCGGCGGAGGTTTCGGAGATGGCTGACATGACCCCCACCGAAAAGGACGCGATGGCGCTGGCTGTGATCGAGCGGCTGGTTCGAGCGGCCCATCTTGCCTACGCCATGCCGCCGACCGACGACGAGGTAACTGCGCTACGCGAACACATCGCCCACCTCGCCAGCAGGATTGCGGAGTTGGAGGCGGAGCGCGACGAAGCGAACGAACGAGCCGCCCGAACCGCAGCGCAGTACCAGCACGAATTCGAGGCGCACGGGCAGACCATTGAGCGGGCAGAACGCGCCGAGGCCGAGCTTGCGGCGGCAAAAGTGGATGCGGAGCGCGGACGGGAGATTTCCGTTGCCTTCCTTCCCGTCATGGAAGCCATGCGCCCTCTCGTGCTGAATCTCGAACGCCTGAAAGACGCCGCCAGGGGTGGGGAGTGAGCCGCTTCCGTCCCGGCCAGGTCGTGCTGTTCATGGTGGCCACGGATCCGCGCCTGGTCGTGGCCGTCGGCCAGCCCGTGCGCGTGCTGCAGACCGGCATCCGCGAAGGCCAGCGCCTGGGTGTCGATGCGTCCGGCGACATCATCGCGGCCGGCGCCGATTTCGACTGCATGGTCGAGCTCGCCGGCGGCCTGTGGCGCGGCCTGGCCCAGGACTGGCAGCTGGCGGACATGGATGGACCGCCGGCAGGCCCCACCCGACACCCCGAACCGGCCTGAACGGCCCTATACTCCACGCCGCACCCCGTTGGAGCCACCCATTGGAGCGCACCATGTCCGACTTCTTCACCCCCGCCGAGCGCGCCGAGCGCGCCGAGCGCATCAACCGCGGCATCGCCTGGATGGCCGAACAGTTCGGGCACAGCACCCGCGACGAGTTCCTGCAGGCCCAGGCCGGCGACGGCGGCGGCCCCATGCTGCTGGACGCCCTGCTGTCCCAAGGCTACCTGGTCCAGCACCGCAACAGCGACGCGATCGAGCTCACGCCCTACGGCTACCAGCGCGAGCGCGCCGTCGCCGACCCCCTGACCTTCGCCCTGGCCGGGGAGGGCCTGAGCCCATGACCAAAGCCGGACAAAAGGGCTACCAATACCCAAGGCTGCTGTGTGTCGGAGGCCCCCTGCATGGGCTCCGAAGGGCGACAAATTTTCCCAGCATCGGCGCCTACACGCGGGACTTGGATGGGACCACCGATCACGTTTACCAGCTGCGGTCATGGGCCGGGCGCCGGTGGTGGTCTTGGAAAATGCGCGGGCATCGATGCCTTCGCGCCGGGTACAAGGGGCCGAAATCATGAGCCGCTATCGCATCGTCCGCACCCGCCCCGCCTTGGCACCCTGGGTGATCGGCCTGGCTGCCGCTGCGGCCATCGCGGCCCTGTGGCCCCGCCCCGACCCCGCCCAGCCGGGTTATCGGGCGCTGTGCGAGCGCCAGGGCGGCATCGTGGTCCGTCTTGAGGCCGGCGGCCGCCTGTGCCTGTGGGCCGGGGCCGTCATCCCGGTGACGCCGCCATGACCGACGCCCCCGACTGGCTGGCCGGCCTGAACGTGGATGTCGCCCGGGCGGTCCGGTCGGTGACGCTCAAGGTCGGCGACCTGGCCATCCTCGCCCAGCCGTCGGCCAAGCACTCCCAGGCCTACGCCGGCATCACCGTCGTCGTGTCCGAGACGGCCATCACCGAAAACGACCCGCGGCTGCTCGAGCGCGGCCTCGTCGCCCCCGCCGCCCGCGACTACCTGATCCGCTACCCCGACGGGTCGCTGGGGCTGGTCGACGCCTGGCAACTCGAGCCCCTGACCCCGGAGCACACCCCATGACCTCGCGCACCCTGCTGGACACCCTGATCGACCTGGAACACGCCGCCCACTTGGCCCGTATCCCGGCGGTCAAGGTGGAAGCCCATGTCGTGCGCGCGCTGTGCGGCCCCTGGTGGCGGCGCTGGCTGCGCCCGGGGCGGGTTGCCCTGGTCCGCCTGCAGCTGCGCGCCATCCGCGCCGCCCGGGAGGCCGCGGCGCGCCGGCTGCAAGCTCGCACCCTGGCCGAGCCCAAGCCGTCGCTATCCAAGGCGGAAAAGGAGTTCTTGGTTCGCAAGGCCATGGAAGGCGCCAGCGACGACGCCATCCTCGCCGACTTGGGAGTGACCGGGATTCGTGCGGAAGCGACCCGGCGCGGGCTGGACTACACCCGAAAGGCGCTGGCCAAACGCGAAGCGGCCAAGGCCCCCGCCCCGGCCCTGCCCGACAT
>CAMLOA010000453.1 GCA_946481445.1 uncultured Devosia sp.
CCATCGCGCTGATGCCGGGCTCGCGCCTGCCGGCCTTCTGCACCTCGATGGGCCGCGTGATGCTGGCCGCCCTGCCCGAGGACGAAGCCCGCGCGGTGCTGTCAGCCGCGCCGCTCACGGCCCGCACCAGCCTCACGAAAACCGACCCCGATGCCATCATGGCGGAACTGGCCTTGGTCCGTGCGCAAGGCTATGCGGTGATCGACCAGGAGGTGGAACTGGGCCTGCGCTCCATCGCCGTTCCGGTGCTCAATGCACGGGGTGCGGTTATCGCCGCGATCAATGTCGGCGTGGCAGCGACACAGGCGAGCATCGGGGATTTGACAGGGCTCTACCTACCAGCTCTGAAGCAGGTACAAGGGGAACTAAGAGCGGTCTTGCGGTAGCCGGCCTAGCCACCGGACCGCCCTCGGGCCTGACCCGAGGGCCACTCTCAACCCGGCACAAGCGGCGAACGGCCCTCGGATCAAGTCCGAGGGCGGTACGGTGGGTGGGACGACATTTTGCCTAGGCCAAGTGCATCTGCTCCACCAGTTTCACCCCCAGCCGAAGGCTCGCGCCCGTCGTGACCAGCATGGGCGGCAAAGTGAGCCATTCCAGCGTCCAGGCGGCGCCTGAGCGCTCATATTCATGCACCATGGCCTGGGCCAGCGTGCCTGAAAGGCCGGCATTATAGCGGGCCAGGGCGACCAGTATCTCGGCATTGACCGGATTGGCCTTGTGGGCCATGACTGATGAGCCCCCAGCCCCTTCGAGCCGCAGCGCGTCCACTTCGCTCTGCGCCAAGAGGGCCACATCCATGCCCAGCTTGCCCAGCGAACCGCTGATAACAGCCAGCAGATTCCCCAGCGCCGCGATGGGGTCGCGCGTCGCCTGCCAGGATGGCGCGATGCCCAGATCGAGGCGCCTGGCCATGCCCGCGGCAATAGCGTCGCCATGGGTCTCGAAACTGCCGCGATCGCCCACCGGTCCGCCGAGCTGCACCACGAGCAACGTCCGCCGCATGGCTTCGAGCGCCTGCAGGTGCCGCTGCAGCGGCTCGCTCCAGCTCGCGATCTTGGCGCCCCAGGTGGTGGGCAGGGCCGCCTGCATACGGGTATGGGCCATGAGCGGGCGAGACGCGGCATCGATGCCCAGCGCCTCCAGCCGCTCCAGCAGGGCGGTGAGGCGCGCTTCGTAAAGATCGAAGACGCGCGCCAGTTGCAGCATCAGGGCGGTGTCGATCACGTCCTGGCTGGTGGCGCCCTTGTGCAGGGCGGTGCGATGCGGCTCGGGCACCTCGAAGCGCAATTGCCGCAGCAAAGCCGGGATCACGACGCCATCCTGCGCCATGCCGGCGGCAAGCTCGGCCCGGTCGGGCACGAAAGTGGCGATGGCGCTGTTGATGGCCGCGGCGGCGTCCTCGCCGATCCAGCCGCAATCCATGCTGGCCTCCGCCAACGCGGCTTCGACCGCCAGCATGGCGGTCAGTTGCGCATCGTCGGAGAGCAGCGCGTCGATTTCGGCATCGCCGGCAAGGGCGGAGAGCAACGGGTTCATGGGGGGATGCTACAGGGGTTTGCAGTCGGGCAAAAGGCTGCAACGGTGCGTGCGGCCCCACCCCACCCTCGATCCCTCCCCATCGAGGGGAGGGAGGCGCCAGACCGACATTCAAGGATCGTCTCAAATATCTCCGCAGCCACGGAGCAGGCTTCCCTCCCCCTTGTGGGGAGGGAATGAGGGTGGGGGTGGTTTGCCCGCGGTATTCGGGCTCAACCCTCACATATCAAAAAACACCGTCTCCTTGTCACCCTGGAGATGAATGTCCAGCACGTAGCGCGGCACCGGCCCATCTTCCTTGCGGGCGATCAGGGTCTGGCGGCGGCGCGGGTCCATGATCTTGTTGAGCACGAAATCACTCGCATTGGCCTCGGCCTCGTCCTCGAAATAGAGCCGGGTCTGCAGGCCGATATTGATGCCGCGCGCCACGATCCACAGGTTGACATGCGGCGCCATGGGCTTGCCGTCGGGGCCGGGCACCGGACCGGGCTTGATGGTCTCGAAGGTGAAGATGCCCTCGGCATTGGTGGGCTGGCGGCCCCAGCCGGTAAAGGCCGGCGCCGAATTGGAATTCGGACCCATGGGCGCGGTATAGGAGCCGTCGGCATCGGCCTGCCAGAGTTCGAGCAGCGCATCGTTCACCACCGCGCCCGAGCCATCGATGATGCGGCCGGTGATGATGATGCGGTCGCCCTTGGTATCCGGGGTCAGCATGGTGCTGCCGGGATCGGCCTCATACACGCCGCGGATATCGGCGAAATTGGGCGTCAGCCCGATATGGACATAGGGCCCAGCCGTCTGTGACGGCGTCTCTTTCAGGGTGGGAACCGGGTGCAGCATCAGTTGCCCTCCAGCTTGTTCTCGAACATGGTCGAACGGCGCCCGCGCAGCACGATATCGAAGCGATAGGCCAGCGCATCCATGGGGGTCGTATTGTGGCGGTCGAGCCGGGCGATGAGCTGGTCGATGGCCGACTTGTCGGCGATGGAACCCACAATGGGACACTGCCAGATCATCGGATCGCCCTCGAAATACATCTGGGTGATGAGGCGCTGCGCGAAGGCATGGCCGAAGACCGAGAAGTGGATATGGGCCGGGCGCCAGTCATTGCCATTATTGGGCCAGGGATAGGCGCCCGGCTTGATGGTACGGAAGGAATAAAAGCCATTCCCGTCGGTGATGGTGCGTCCGCAGCCGCCGAAATTGGGATCGAGCGGGGCGAGATAGGCTTCCTTCTTGTGGCGGTAGCGGCCGCCGGCATTGGCCTGCCAGAATTCCACCAGCG
>CAMLOA010000454.1 GCA_946481445.1 uncultured Devosia sp.
CCGTCGTCGTCGCCGAATATTGCGGATAGAGCGGCACCAGCAGGATTTTCTGGCACCCGGCCTGCTGCATCTTCTCCAGCACCGACTTGGTGGAAGGATTGCCGTAGCGCATGGCGAATTCCACCATGATATCCTCACCCTCGAGGCGACGTGCTAGATTCTCCGTCTGCTCACGGGTGATCACCCTCAGCGGGCTTTCGTTCTTCTCCCTGTCCCAGATCTGGGCATAGGCATGCCCGCTCTTCTGCGGCCGGAAGGAAAGGATGACGAGGTTCAGGATCGGCCACCACAGGAACCTGTTGGTCTCGATCACCCGCGGATCGGAGAGGAATTCCTTGAGATAGCGCCGCACGCTCCAGTAGTCGGTCGCATCCGGCGTGCCCAGGTTGAGCAGCAGCACGCCGATCTTCTGCGGTTTGACGAAGGGATGGTCGGGCGGCAGGGGAGCGGACATGGGGGCCGGTTTGGAAGGGTTCTAAGGCTGGCGCACCATAGCGCCTCCCCCACCATCCGCAAGGCGGCGATGGGTCGCGCTGGCGGCGGTGATCTAGAGGCTGGCGATCAGCAGCAGCACGCCGAAGCCCAGCACGGCCACCGCTCCGAGCAGTTCCAGCCACCACACGATGGCGCCGGTCACCGCATTGTCCGCTCCTCCGATGCGCCGCGCCAGTCCCTTGGCCGACACCGCGATCGCCGCCAGGCTCGCCACCGTGATGGCCGTACCGGCACCCATCAGCAGCACAGCCGCGATGCCGGCGACAAGCAGGCCTTGCGACAGTGCAAAGACCAGCACCACCAGCGCCCCCGAACACGGCCGCAAGCCAACGGCCAGCACCACACCCATCTGCTCGCGCAGGCTTCCGGCCGTTGCCTGTGGCGTTACCACATGCGCATGCCCGTGCTCATGCGCATGATCGTGGTCGTGGTGATCATGGTGATGGTGATGATGCTCGTCATGCAGGTGGGCATGGGCCTTCTGTGCCAGCCGGTCGTCGTCGTCGTGATGGTGATGATGGTCCCCCCAGCCGAACACCTTGCGCGCCACCAGCCACAGCCCCAGCAGCGCCACCAGCGCGTAGGAGGCGATGCCGATCCAGTTCGCCGCATCGCCCATGGCCAGGCTCGTCATGCCCAGCAGGCCGGCCGCGACCAGAACGAAGGCGATGGCCACCAGCGATTGCAGCAGCGACGACAGCACGCTCAGCCCAATGCCGCGCCGCAGCTGGTTCTCGTTGGCCAGCATGTAGGATGAGATGACCACCTTGCCGTGTCCCGGGCCGGCGGCGTGGAAGACGCCATAGAGAAAGCTCAGTCCGCCCAGCACCCAGAAGGCCGTCCAGTCGGTGCGCAAGGCGCCAAGCGCGGCGGTGAGCGCCCCATAGAAGCTGCGCTGCTGTTCCTGCAGCCAGCCGAAGAAGCCCGTGCGCGGCAGGTTCAGGCCAGGCTCAGGCGGCGGTCCGCCGAAAGGCATAGGCCGCGCCTCGGCCACCTGTTCCACCGCCTCCGCGGCCGTCGAGGCAATTGGCGCGACCCCGTCGCAGTTGACCACGATCAGCCCCTGCGTGCCGCGCATTGCCGCCGCCAGCGCCGGGGGCAGTTCCAGCACTTCCGGCCCTAGGGCATAGAGCTGCTCCTCGACGGCCGGATCCATGGGCTTGGGCGGTTCGAGGACGGCCGAGCACGCCGCCGGGGCATTCTCCAGCGCCACGTCGGCCACCTCGGCGACGGTGATGGCGACGTAGTATTCCGGGTCATAGACCGCCAGCTCGAATGCCGCGCCCGCCGGCTGGGGCCGGGTGGCAGAGATGGTGTAGGTCAGCGTTGCCGCGCCGTCGGCATAGACCAGGGTCTGGTCACCGGCCGGGACGAAGTCCATTGGAGCGTCATCGGGCCCGGCATAGGTATAGAAGCCATATTCAGCCAGGCCGATCATGTTCTCGTCGGCCAGCGGCTGCAGTTCCTCCGAACTCGTCACCCCGTCGCCATCGGTATCGAGCCCCTGGATCATCCAGGCCGAGAAAGCCGTATCGAAGGTCCACGCATGCCGGAGGGCCGACACGTTGCCCGCATCGTCGAAGATCACCGCCACCTTGGCATCGATGAAGATATGCGGATGCGCCAGGGCAGGAGCGGAAAGAGCCAGCAGGCCCAATAGGGCTCCGGCAACAGCCTTGCTCAAACGGGAAAAGAACACCATGCGCCCCTAGCTGATCGGGTGCTTTCCGAACCAATCCACCAGATGGTCGATCAGCGCCCGCACCTTGCCGGCCAGGTGCCGGCGGTGCGGATAGACCGCCTGCAGCGTCTGGCCGGTCGGCAGGTAGTCTGCCAGCACGGGAACGAGTTCCCCCGCGGCAACCACCGGATCGGCGAGGTAGGATGGCAATACGACGAAACCGAGGCTCATGGTTGCCGCCGTCCGTGCCGCCAGCGGCGAGTTGACCCGGACCGGTCCGTTGACGGGCACCGATATCGTCTTGCCGTCCTCCACGAAACGCCAGTTCGATTGCCCCTGCAGGTTGACGTCGATGATACATGGCAGGTGTCGCAGGTCCTCGGGATGCTTGGGTACCCCATGCTTCTTCAGCAACGCCGGCGACGCCCCCACCACCACGTGCATGTCGGCAATCTTGCGGGCGATCAGCGACGAGTCGCCCAGCGTCGAGATGCGCAGCGCCACATCGATCCCCTCGTCGACTAGGTCGACATAGCGGTCCTCCAGCCGCAGATCGAGGGCCACCTTCGGATACTTGGCGAGGTATTCGTAGATTGCGGGCGCCAGCGTGGAGTGCTTCTTCGCCAGGTCGAAAAGGGGGCGCAG
>CAMLOA010000455.1 GCA_946481445.1 uncultured Devosia sp.
CCAGAGGCATGGTCTTGTTGCAATCGCAGATCAGGGTCGTCATGGTGTGTTGTCTCTTGCGGTGTTTCGAATGCCGCCGCCTGCGCTGCCGCAGGGGGCTCGGCCGCCTCTGCGGGGGCAGGGACCATCGTGGTGTCGACCTGCGTCGCCGATGCGGGCGGCTTCTTATCCTTGTCCTCGTCCTCCAGCAGCCCCAGAACGCGCGCACTCGTCATCTGGCGCAGCATCGAAGCCGGCAGGGGATTGGGGGTGTTGTAGTCCTCGATATAGATGTCCAGCCCGTCCATCACGTTGAAGTGCGGATCGGAAAACAGCTTGCGCATCGCGGCGTGCCTGACCTCGGGGTCCACATCGCCGACGACATAGCGCCGGAAATCGGATTGCGGCGTCAGGGCCTGCGCATCCTCCAGCGTGGGCGGAGGGGGGGCTTCGATCTCGGGAGCGGCCCCGGTTTCGGCGCGGACAGGCTCCGTGCGCGCAGTGACCGCCGGTACAGACTGCGGGGCGGCCGATGCCGGCGGCTCCTCGACAGGCTTGCCCTCGCGCAGCGCCTGCTTGCGCTGGGACCAGCGGCCCAGAAAGCCTTCAGCCATGTTCGCCCCCACCGTATTTTTTCTCGGTGCTCACCGAGGCCGGGTTGCCGAAACGGTCGGTCAGCGGCTTGAAGCTGTCCGGGCGCTTGCGGCGCTTGGGTTCGATCACGTAGTGCTCATCGGCAAAGGCCCGGAACCAGGCCACGATCTCGGGCGGGGCGCCCACCTGCTCGACCGTCTCCTGGGCATCCAGCCAGCGGCCGGCATCGTGGTAGCTCACGGAAACCGCCACCGGACGCGCGATGGGCTCATCAGCCACCGAGGCTTCTTCCTCCATGCGCCAGAGAACGAACCAGCAAGGGGCGGGCGTGGTGGCGTTGAGGTAATAGCCTTCGGCATCGTCGCGGAACAGTGCCACGGTAAAACCAGGGTGCAGCCATTGTTCGCCGTTCTCGTCCTGGCGCAGCAGGCGCGGCTCACCGCCAAAGGCTGCTTCTTCCAGCACCACATCGGCCAGCTCCCAGCGCCAAGGCTGCCACTGGCTCATGGGCCCGGTGATGCGCACCTTGCGCATCACGACGGCCACCGGCAGAGACGGACTCTTGTTCATACAGCTGCCACTGTAGCGGATAGGCAAAGACCTGCATATGCGCTGAGCTGCGACAAATTGTCGCAAGTGCCAAGACAACCGGTGTTGCGCCATCCCCCAAAAGAGGGATAGGGAGACAGGGTGCCTTTTCATATAGTCCACCGGCCTAGGCTTGGCGTCTCCATGCAGGAGCGCCGGCTGGGCATTTCACCCACTTCATTTCGATCAACACCATGAAATTCAAAGTTCTCGCTCTGGCCGTGCTGACCAGCCTCTCCTCGATCGCCATGGCTCAAAACCTCAAAGGCTATGTGGGCCTGGGCGGTGGCAGCGCCTTCTCCAGCGTCAAGGACACCAATTCCGGCCAGACCAAATCGGAGTCCGCAAGCGCCGTCAGTTTCTTCGGCGGCGTCAAATTCAACGAGAACATTGCCGTTGAAGCCGAGCACATCTCGACCGGCGACATCAAGCTCACCAACGGCAAGGTGAAGGTCTCCGGCTACGGCGTATCGGCCGTATTCAACCAACCCGTAGGCAACTGGTCCTTCTTCGGCAAGCTGGGCGTGACCAGCCTGACCTCCAAACTGTCTGCCGATCCCGGCTATGTCCTGATCGTGAAAGACAGCCAGACCAAGACCGGCGTCATGTTCGGCGGTGGGGCGGAGTACGCCTTCACCCCCAATGCCGCCCTGCGCCTGTCGCTGTCCAGCTACGACATGGAAGCGGGTGACGGCGCCGTCTCTGGCCGCATGGGCACCTTCCTGGTCTCGGGTGTGTTCAGCTTCTGAACTGAGTCACAAAGAACCAAGCCAAGGAAAAAGGCCTTGCACAAAAGTGCAAGGCCTTTTCGTTTCTGCTTGCAGAGCTTGATTCAGCCCAGCATCACTTCCGCCGCCCCGAAGCCCTGTGTCTTGGCCGGCTTGCCGCCACGGCGGATCGAGACCGCGCAGTACTTGAACTCCGGGATCTTGGCAACGGGATCAAATGCCGCGTTCGTGATCAGGTTCGCCGCTGCCTCGTAGTAGGCAAAGGGAATGAAGACCGCGCCGCGCGGCGTACCGTCGTCCTGGCGCAGGTGGATGGCCACCTGGCCGCGGCGCGAGGCCACGGTGATCACGTCGCCGGGCTGCAGGCCCAGGTCCGCCATGTCTGCACCGCACATGGACGCGGTGGCAATAGGCTCGATCGCGTCGAGCACGCCCGAGCGGCGCGTCATGCTGCCCGTGTGCCAGTGCTCGAGCTGGCGGCCCGTGATCAGCACGAAGGGGAACTCGGCGTCAGGCCGTTCGTTGGCCGGGATGATGTCGGCGGGCACCAGCTTGACCTTGCCGTCCTTGGTGTCGAACTTGTCCACGAAAACGATGGGCTGGCCCGGATCGTCCGCACTCAGGCAGGGATAGGTCACGCTGGACTCCTTCTGCAGACGGTCCCAGGTGATGCCCGAGATGGCCGTGTGCATGGCCTGGCGCATCTCCTCATAGACCTCGGCCACGCCGGCGTGCTCGCCGCGGTAGTTCCAGTTCAGGCCCATGCGCTGGGCGATCTGCTGGATGATCCAGAGGTCGGGCTTGGCCTCGCCCGGGGGCGTGACGGCCTGCTTGCCCAGCTGCACCATGCGGTCGGTGTTGCTCACGGTGCCGGTCTTCTCGGGCCAGGCGGTGGCGGGCAGGATCACGTCGGCCAGCCAGGCAGT
>CAMLOA010000456.1 GCA_946481445.1 uncultured Devosia sp.
AGGCCGGGCTCGAGAGCCCGGCCAATGCAATCACGCCTGCGGCGAACCGCTTCATGCGGCGACGTCCGCCGCGACCTTGACCGACACCATCTTGTCGGGATCGCGCACCGGCTCGCCACGCTTGATCTGGTCGACATTTTCCATGCCTTCGATGACCTTGCCCCAGACGGTGTACTGGCGGTTGAGGAACGGTGCGTCTTCGAAGCAGATGAAGAACTGCGAATTGGCGCTGTCCGGGTTCTGCGCACGGGCCATCGAGGCCGTGCCGCGAACATGCGGCTCGGCATTGAACTCCTGCTTGAGGTCCGGATACTTCGAACCGCCGGTGCCGCGACCCTGCGGGCAGCCGGTCTGGGCCATGAAGCCTTCGATCACGCGGTGAAACACGATGCCGTCGTAGAAGCCTTCGCGCGCCAGCTTCTTGATGTGGGCGACATGGTTCGGCGCCAGGTCGGGGCGCATGGCGATCACCACATTGCCCTTGGTGGTTTCGATGACGAGGGTGTTTTCCGGATCGGCGTAGTCGGCCATTTTTGCAACTTTCGGTTGGGAAATCGTGGCCCGCATTTAGGCCGAATGGACGGCGGGTGCAAGGCGCAACGCTCCCACACACTCGGTGTCACCCCGGCGAAAGCCGGGGTCCATCCTGAGATGATTGAGCGCGACGCGGGTGCTGAAAGACCTCAGGATGGATGCCGGCTTTCGCCGGGAAGATACTGCGCCGAGGGATAGCTCGCCTTACTTGTACTCGATCGTCGCGGTGACGATCTTGTCGGGGTTGGCCACGGCGCCATTGAGCTCCTGCGGGCCCTTTTCCAGCGCGTCGACGAATTCCATGCCGCTCACCACCTTGCCGAACACGGTGTACTGGCCGTCAAGGAAGCTGGCATCGGCCGTGGTGATGAAGAACTGCGAATTGAACGAGTTGGGGTCCTGCGAGCGGGCCGCACCCAGCACGCCGCGCTGGAAGCTTTCCGTGTTGAACTCGGCCTCGACATCGGGCAGGTCCGAGCCGCCCATGCCGGCCTGGGCCAGGTTGAAGCCGGGCGCATCGCTCTTGCCGAACTGCACGTCGCCGGTCTGCGCCATGAAGCCGTCGATGACGCGGTGGAACACCACGCCGTCATAGGCGCCCTGCCCGGCCAGCGTCACCACGCGCTCCACATGCTTGGGCGCAATCGCCGGCAGCAGCTCGATATCGACCACGCCATCCTCCAGGGTGAGGATCAGGTGCGGGGTCCCGGACTGGGCGAGAGCCGGGCCGGCAGCCACGGCGGCGGCGCCAACGACGAGCAAATTGAACAGGCGGCGGGTAAGAACGGTCATTTGTTGTTGAGAGCCTTGAGAACGATCGGGGGTACGAAGGCGGAAATGTCGCCGCCCATTTCGGCGATCTGCCGCACCAATGTGGCCGAGATATGCCGCACGGGTGGGCTGGACGGCAGGAATACGGTTTGCAGGTCGGGCGCCATCTGCGCGTTCATGCCCACCATCTGCATCTCGTAATTGTAGTCGGTCGTGTCGCGCAGGCCGCGGATGATCAGCTTGGCGCCGTTTTCGCGCGCCGCCGCCACCATCAGTCCGGAAAATCCGACGAACTTGAACTCGGTTTCGGTCCGCTTGCCGACCGGCGCCAACACCTGGTCCAGGATGGCGATGCGGTCCTCGTGGGCAAAGAGCGGATTCTTCTTGGTCGCGCTGATGCCAACCGCCACGACCAGCGTATCGACCAGCTTGCAGGCCCGCTCGATCACATCGAGATGCCCGTTGGTCAACGGATCGAACGACCCCGGATAAAAGCCGACAAGCTTGCTCATCGTGACGCTCCCCCTTGTTGTTGCAAGGGTTTTGTCACGCGAGGGGATTCATGGCAAGGTTGTGCTCTCCCGAAGGGCGACCGGCATGCACGACGACACGACGGACAATCCATTCAACGGACCGCAGTTGCAGGGCCATGCCTATTCTCGGGCCGACATGGCGGCTTCGGATTTCGACGGCGTAAACCTGACGGGTTCGCGTTTCTACGCCGTGCTGAGCGGTGCCCGCTTTCTGGACTGCAGCATGTCCGGTGCCCAGTTCGATGACGTCAATCTCTCGGGCACCACCTTTAACAACGTCAACCTGGCTGGGGTCAGTGTCACCAATGCCAACCTCACCGGGTTGTCCATAAGCGACGCCAACCTCTCCGGCATGTTGATCAACGGCATACTCGTCAGCGATCTGCTGGCGGCGTACGAGGCCTCCCGCTGACGTCGTTCATGCCCGTTGCCCTTGTTGCTAGGGCTTGTCACCGCGAGGGATTATGGCAAGGCGCGGGCGAAGACATCGAGACTGTCATCGCCGACCTGCTGCTCCAACAGTGTCCATCCGCCCCTGACATAGAAATCCCGCAGATGCGGCTTGGCAGGGAGATAGGCCTGGCGGTGCCCGAGTTCCGCAAGCCGGTGCAGCGCCGCGGCGACAAGCTGGCGGGCAATGCCCTGCCGCCGTGCCTCGGGCTCGACCCAGAGGGCGGCGATACACGGCCCGAGATTTGGACGGGCGGAAATGTCGGACTGGATGGCGGTCAACGTTCCGGCAAACTGATCCCCCCAGTGAGCGACCAGCGTGAATGGAAAACCCTGCGCCGCGACAACCTCGTCGAGAGCCGCATCGAGATCGGCCCGCGACGAGCCGTAAGGCTCCCAAAAGGCGCGCCAGATGCGGTCGCTCACGTCAGTGCGAAACCTGGGATGGTCGCGAAGGCTGGAGATCAGGAACAAGGTTGGCAGCGCGTCGGCCCTCATGCCCGTTTCTGCAGAGCCAGCC
>CAMLOA010000457.1 GCA_946481445.1 uncultured Devosia sp.
GAAGGTCAGCTGGAGCAGCGTGCGGATGCCGGTGCCGTCGGGCGTATCCATCAGCATCGGATAACCCCCGCGCGCCTCCGCCCACTTCCGGATATCGTCGCGCGAGGTGAGGGTCTTGGCCATAGTGCACTCCTTGTGTGAACTGGCGATTCAATCACGGCAGGCCCGCTTGGTTCCCGGCGATTCCCAAGCGGCTCGGCGCCTGCTAAGACCGGCACGAAGACGGGGAGCCCCATGAGCGACAAAACCAGCCGCATCCTGCTCGGCCAGATCGGGGCCGCCCATGGCATCAAGGGCGAGGTGCGCATCACCACCCACACGCAGGATCCGCTTGCCATTGCCAGCTACGGCCCGCTCGACACCGACCGGCCCGGCCTGACCATCACGCTGGGCAAGGTCCGCGTGAGCAAGAATGTGGTCATCGCTCACATCAAGGGCGTCAGCGACCGGACCGCTGCCGAGAAGCTCAACGGTGTCAGCCTCTATGTCGACCGCGCACGGCTGCCCGAGATCGAGGACGAGGACGACTTCTACCATGCCGACCTCATTGGCCTCGAAGCCAGGCTGGAGACCGGCGTGGTCATCGGCAAGGTCTCCGCCGTGCCCAATTTCGGCGCTGGGGACCTGATCGAGGTCCGTGATCCGGCAAGCGGCGACACTTTCCTCTATCCCTTCACCAGGGCGGTGGTCCCCACGATCCGTGTTGCGGAGGGATACCTGACCATTGTCGTCCCGCGCGATGCGCCGGAGGGGGAGGAGGAGCCCGATTGAGCTTCTCGGCCTCCATCATCACGTTGTTTCCCGAACTGTTCCCCGGTCCGCTGGGCGCCTCGGTGCTCGGGCGCGGCCTCGCCGACGGGCTGTGGACGCTTGATGCAACGCCTCTGCGCGACTTTGCCACCGACCGGCACCGCACGGTTGACGATACCCCTTCCGGCGGCGGCGCCGGCATGGTGCTCAAGCCCGATATCCTGGCGCGGGCCATCGACACGGTGTCGCCGCCGGGCGATCCGCGTCCGCGCATCCTGATGTCGCCGCGCGGAACGCCGCTGACCCAGGCGCGCGCCCGGCAGCTGGCACTGGGGCCCGGGGTGGTGATCGTCTGTGGCCGGTTCGAGGGGGTCGACCAGCGCGTCATCGATGCGCGTGGCCTCGAGGAAATCTCGATAGGCGACTATGTGCTGGCCGGGGGCGAAGTCGCCGCAATGGTCTTGCTCGAGGCGGTGGTGCGCCTGATTCCCGGCGTGCTGGGCGGAGCCGACAGCCACGCGGACGAAAGTTTCGAAAACGGGTTGCTGGAATATCCGCAATATACCCGGCCGCAGACCTTCGAAGGCCAGGACATCCCCGCCGTGCTCACCTCGGGCGACCATGGCAAGATTGCCCGGTGGCGCGCCGAACGGAGCCTGGAACTCACCCGCAGCCGGCGGCCTGACCTGGCGGATCGCAGGCGGACATAAATCTGTCTCAAACCCTAGACTCCGGGGGGTTTTTCGCCTATAGCCCCGCCACGATTGCAAGACCGGGCTGATCGGACCTGGCTTGCGCGAATAAAAAGACGACCAAACCTCCGTTACACAACCAAGACCGGGCGCTTCGAGCCCAAGGCTCGAAACAGGCGCTCCTGTGAAAAGATCAGAACGGATCGACCCATGACCAATATCATCGAACAGCTCGAAGCCGAGCAGGTCGCCGCGCTCAAGCGCGACCATCCCGAATTCACCCATGGCGACACCATCAAGGTGTGGGTGAAGATCACCGAAGGCAGCAAGGAACGCCTGCAGGCCTATGAGGGCGTCGTGATCGCCCGCACTGGTGGCGGCCTGATGGAAAGCTTCACCGTGCGCAAGATCTCGTACGGCGAAGGCGTCGAGCGCGTGTTCCCGCTCTACTCGCCCAACGTGGCTTCGATCGAAGTGCTCAAGCGCGGCAAGGTGCGTCGCGCCAAGCTCTATTACCTGCGCGACCGTCGCGGCAAGTCGGCTCGTATCTTCGAATCGACCAATTCGCGCACCAAGAAGATCCAGGATTCCGAGCGCGCGGCGGCTACCGCTGCCCGTGAGGCCCGTGAAGCCGAAAAGATCGCTGCTGCCGAGGCCTTTGCCGCCGAGCAGGCCGCCAAGGACGCGGAAGCCGCAGCCGCTGCTGCCGCCGCCGAACAGGCTGCCGCTGCCGAAGAGGCACCCAAGGCCGAATAGGCCGGGGCGCATTGACGAACTGAAGGACCCGGTCGCAAGGCCGGGTTTTTTCTTGCCCTGGATTCACGTGAAACCTGGTCCGGGCGGCAACATTGCATTCGATCAGGAGGCGCATTCGGCGCCAATCGGCTAACAGACTGTTAGCATTGAGAGCGTCATATCCGGCTTGCCTGTGCAGGCCGGCCTGACGATAAGGGACACCCGCCTGCCTCCCGCGAGTCGCCATGCCTGTCTCCATCGTCACCTGGAACATCAACTCGGTGCGCCTGCGCCTGCCCATGGTCCTCGACTTCATCGACAAGCACCGCCCCGACGTGCTGATGCTGCAGGAGATCAAGTGCACCAATGACCAGTTCCCGCGCAACGCCTTCCGCGATGCCGGCTACCCGCACCAGGCGGTGCACGGGCAGAAGGGCTACCACGGCGTCGCCATCGTCTCGAAATTCCCGCTGGCCGACATATCGAGCCGCGTGTTCTGCGAAATTCCCGAATCGCGCCACGTCTCGGCGCTGACCGATTTCGGCCATGGCCCGGTGACGCTGCACAATTTCTACATTCCCGCCGGCGGCGACGAGCCGGACCCCGAGATCAACCCCAAGTTCA
>CAMLOA010000458.1 GCA_946481445.1 uncultured Devosia sp.
CCAATGGCGGCGGCGGTCAGCAGGTAGTCATGCACCGCATCCCGGCCGGCGGCGGCGTTGAACCTCAGGAAATACTTCATAACGGCAGGAATGACGCCCGCCGCGCCATTGGTCGGCGCGGTCACCACGCGGCCGCCGGCGGCGTTTTCCTCATTGACCGCCATGGCATAGAGGCTGAGCCAGTCATTGGCCATCAGCGGGGTCAGTTCGTTGCGCTGCCACTGGGCCTCGAGCTGGAGGTAGATGCCGCGGGCGCGGCGCTTGACGTTGAGCCCCCCGGGCATGATCCCGTCCTGGGCCAGGCCGCGCTCGATGCAGCCGTTCATCACGCTCCAGATCTCGTCCATGCCGCGGTCGAGGGCTGCGCGGCTGCGCGCGGCCTCTTCGTTGGCGCGCTTCATGCCGGCGATGGAGAGGCCCGACCGCGCGGCCATGTCGAGCATGTCGCGGGCATGGGCGAAGGGATAGGGCACGTCGGCCTGGTCGGGCGAGGCGCCCTTGAGCGCCTCCAGTTCGTCGGCGCTGACCACGAAGCCGCCGCCGATGGAATAGTAGGCCCGCCGCAGCAGCAATTGCCCGTCCGTGTCGTAGGCGGCGAATTGCAGGCCGTTGGGGTGGCCGGGCATGGCCGTCTTCTTGTCGAAGACCAGGTCGACCGCGGGCCGGAAGCGGTAGCTGTCGTGGCCTGGCGGGTGGACGCGCCCGGTCTCCTCGACCCGGCCGATGATGGCGTCCATGGCGTCGGGGTCGACGCTGCGCGGGTCCTCGCCGCACAGGCCCAGGATGACGGCGCGGCCGCTGCCATGGCCCAGCCCGGTAAAGGCCAGCGATCCATGCAGGCTGGCGGTGAGCGCTGCGGGCCGGGCGCTGGCGGCACGGGGCCAGCTGCCCGAGCGCAGTTCGTCCAGGAACCGTCGGGCGGCGGACATTGGGCCCATCGTGTGGGAACTGGAGGGGCCGATGCCGATCTTGAAAACGTCGAATATGGAAAGGAACATGGCCCCATTGTGCATGGAAGCGACGGGGGCGCAACGCGCCAGAAGGCACCGGTCGTTTCCATTTCGGCAACAGTGCGTGGCGGCAAGGCCGGTTGTTTCCCTGGCTCGCGAAGGGGATATCTAGGCCGAACCGTCAGGAGGATTTGCCATGGCCGACTATGTCTATCGCGAAGGGGCCGGCGCCGATGCCGCGGCGCCCCTCTTTGTTGTGTTCCACGGCACTGGGGGAGACGAGAACCAGTTCTTCGATCTGGCTGGGCAGCTGCTGCCGGGCGCCCGCGTGGTGGCGCCGCGGGGCGATGTCAGCGAGGGCGGCGCGCTGCGCTATTTCCGCCGCACCGGGGAGGGGGTCTACGACATGGAGGATCTCTCCCGGCGCACCGGCAAGATGGTGGACTTCATCGAGGCGCGCCGGTCCGAGGGGGCGCCGGCCCGGGTGATCGGGCTGGGTTACTCGAACGGGGCCAATATCCTGGCCTCCGCCATGTTCGCGGCGCCCGGCCTGTTCGACGTGGCCATATTGATGCACCCGCTTTTCCCCTTCACACCGCCGCGCGCAGCCTTCGCGGGCCGCAAGGTGCTGATCACCGCAGGCCAACGCGATCCCATCGCCCCGGCATCGGCCACCCAGGCGCTCGCGGACTATTTCTCGGCCTCGGGCGCAAAGGCCGACCTGGTCTGGCATCCGGGCGGTCATGAATTGCGGCAGGAGGAACTGGCGGCCGTGCAGGCCCTGCTGGCCGGACCCGGTTGACGGACGGCATGCCGCCTGACAGCCTCCCGGCATCGCACCGGGGACCCTGTCATGATCCAACGCCTCGCCACGCTCGTGTTCGCCCTGCTGGTCCTGGCCTTGCCGGCCCAGGCCGCCAGTTTCGACTGCAGCAAGGCCGCCACGCCGTTCGAGCATGCCATCTGCGACCATGCCGAATTGTCCGGCGCCGATGACATCCTGGCCAAGACCTTCGCGACGGCCATGGGCGGCCTCACCGCGCCGGCCGCCGATGCGATGCGCGCCGACCAGCGCGACTGGCTGAGGTTCGCGCAGCGGGCCTGCACCGACGATGCCGAGCCCCTGCAAGCGGGCCGCTACGACGAGCAGGGGGCCAATTGCCTGGTCGACCTGTTCAAGGCGCGCAGCCGGGCGCTGGAAGGGAGCCGGATGATCGGGGGGCACCGGTTCTATGTCACGTCCAGTTACGATGCGCTGCCCGATCCCTATGAGGTCGACAATCCCGATTCCTACTGGAAGGTCGCCAAGCATGAAGCCGTGCTGCCGCTGATCGATACCGATGACCCGCTCGCAGAGGGGTTCAATGCCTTCGTCCGCGAGCAGGGCAGCCGGCTCAGCGACCTGCTGGCGCCGGCTGGCGGGGAGGAGCTGGCCGGGCCCGATCCGAGTGCCGATACCAGCGTGGACGTGGTCGTCGAAGAGGTCGCCGGCACAAGGCGGATCACGCTGGCGGTCAGCACCTACTGGTACGGGCACGGCGCGGCGCATGGCAATTACAGCCTGACCTACCTGCATTACCACTCGCCCGAGCAGCGGGCGGTGGTGGCGGCAGATATCTTTGCGGGCAAGTCGTGGCAGAAGGTCCTGGCCAACGCCGCCTGGGCGCAGCTGCAAGCCGAGCATGGCGAATGGCTGCAGGTGGAGAGCGCCGCCGACATTGCCGATGCCGTGGTCGATCCGGCGCGCTGGGACCTGTCCGACGATTATGGCCTCGTGATCCAGTTCCAGCCCTATGAAGTGTCCGCCTATGCCTATGGGGCGCCGACCATCACCATTCCGTGGGACA
>CAMLOA010000459.1 GCA_946481445.1 uncultured Devosia sp.
CAGCTCAAGGCCGGGCAGATCGACGCGACCATCACCGTGGACCAGTTCGCCCAGCGCATCCTGGGCGAGGGAACCGGTATCCTCATCTCGAACCCGCTGGCCGAGCTGCCGGAGGGCCAGATGGCCTCGGCGGTCGTCGCCATGCGATCCTGGGCGGAAGCCAATCCCGATGCCGTGGCCGCGGTTCAGGCGGCACTCACCGAAGCCGGCGCCCTGGGAACCTCAACCCCAGATGTGCTTCGCGCGGCCCTTGGCAAGGCCATGAACTTGCCCGAACCGATCATTGCCCGCATCGCCCTGCCGTTCCTTGACACCGAGCCGAAGGTCGAACAGCTCGACTGGTGGTTCAGCCAGATGCAGGCCCATGGCATGATCTCCGGCCAGGTCGATACCTCCGCGCTGATCTGGAAATGAGCATGGCGCTCGCAATGGATCGTCCCAGGGAGACTGCCATGGATCGCGTCATCCAGTTCTCCAACGTGTCGCTCGCCATAGGCGGGCGGCACATCCTGGACGATATCAATATAGACATTGCCAGGGGCGAGTTTGTCGCCATCGTCGGGCCCTCCGGCTGCGGCAAGACAACGCTGCTGCGGTTGCTGGCGGGCCTGGCTGCGCCAAGTTCGGGCGAAATCCTGCTCGACGGCACACCCGTACGCGCGCCCCGGCAGGATGTGGCGGTCGTCTTCCAGGACTATGGCAAGGCCCTGCTCCCCTGGCGCACGGCCTCAGGCAATATCGCCCTAGCGCTCGAGGCGATGAATGTGCCGCGTGATCAGTGGCCGGCGCGTATCGCGGAGCTGCTGGCCACGATGGGGCTGGAGAGGGACGGCGACAAGCGGCCCGGCGAGATGTCGGGCGGCATGCAGCAGCGGCTGCAGATTGCCCGGTGCCTGGCGCAACAACCGAGTGTGCTGCTGATGGACGAACCGTTCGGCGCGCTCGATGCCATCACCCGGCAGGTGCTGCAGGACGAGGTTCTGGCCCTGGCCGAACGCACCGGCATGACAGTGTTCTTTGTCACCCATGACCTTGAGGAAGCCATCTACCTGGGGGACCGGGTCGTGGCGCTGAGTGCCAATCCGGGACGCGTCGCCAGGACCTTCCCCGTAGACTTGCCGCACCCGCGCGACCAACTGTCGACGCGTGAGCATCTGACCTTTCTTGAACTGCGGCATGACCTGTTCAGCTTCATCAAGGGCGGCGCGGGCAAATGAACCAGGCAGCGCCAGTTCGTCGGCCTGTCCCGGCCTCATGGCCGATGGGTGTCGATCCGCGTCCATTCGTGCTGCCGCTGGTCGTGGTCGGCCTTGCCGAAGTCATGGCCCTGCTGCTTGTACCGGCCGACAGCTTCAGCCTTGCCGCACCCCATCAGATCGCGGTGGAATTTGCCCGCATGCTCGTCGATGGCACGTTCCTCGTGCGTACGCTCGAGACACTGGGCGCCGCCATGGCAGGCCTTGCTCTCGGTGGTCTTCTGGGCCTGGCGGCGGGCGTGATGCTTGGCCTGTCGGAGGTGGCCGACAGGGTCACCTCGATGACCGTCGAAGTGCTCCGGCCGATGCCGCCGACGGCGCTGATCCCATTGTCGCTTTTGGTCTTCGGCTTCGGTCTGACCATGGAGATCGCCATCGTTGCCTTCACCACGATCTGGCCGGTCCTGGTGCTGAGCCGGGCCGCCGTGCGCGAAACCGAACCGCGGTTGATGGAGGTGGCAAAGGTCCTGCGCATGTCGTCTTTCCACCGCCTGACGCGCATCGTCATCCCCGGCGCCATTCCACGCATCTTCGTTTCCTTCCGGCTGGCGGCGGCCATCGCGCTGATCGTCTCGGTCACCGTCGAGATCGTCGCCAATCCCCGCGGCCTTGGCTACGGCATGATGCTGTCGTCGCAGGCGCTGCGCCCGGCCACCGCCTTCGCCTTCCTGGTCTGGATCGCCATTGTGGGCTGGGGCTTCAACAGGGTCCTCATCCTCCTCGAACGCCGCCTCTTTGGTGGCCTGCAGGGAGATGCGCGATGAGGGCCATCTGGTTTCTCGCCAGCCTCGCCTTTACGGCAGGCCTGATTGGCTTGTGGCAGTTGGCATCGGCAACTGGCCTTGCGTCGCCGATCTTTCTGCCAGCACCAACCCGGGTGTGGGATGCCCTGGTGGCCGGGTTCTCCAGCGGCGCCATGCCGGCCAAACTGGGTGCCACGACGGCCCGCGTCTTTGCGGGCTGGGCACTGGCCTCGCTTATTGGCGTGGCCCTTGGCGCACTGATCGGCGTCTCGCAGCGCGCCCGGATCTACATCGCGCCCTCGCTTGAATTCCTCCGCCCGCTGCCTGTTTCCGCATTGGTGCCGATCTTCATCGGATTGCTCGGCTATTCCGAGCAGATGGTGCTGGTTGTTATCGCCTTCGGCGCATTCTGGCCCTGCCTGCTCGGCACCATCCACGGCTTCTCTGCCGTCGAGCCGCGCCTTTACGAAGTCTCCCGCGTATTGGGCCTGTCGCGCTGGGCGATGATCCGCAAGATCGCTTTGCCCAGCGCCCTGCCGGACATCATCGCCGGCATGCGCGTCGGGCTGACCGTTTCCCTGATCCTGGTCGTGGTCGGTGAAATTCTCGGGAGCCGGGAAGGCATCGGCTACGACATCCTGCTAGCGCAACGCGCCTTCAAGTCGGCCGACCTCTTCGCGGGGATCATCCTGCTCGGCCTGGTTGGTTATGCCAGCGCCATGGCGATCGACTGGTTCGAATCCAAGCTGGTGCGTTGGCGATGAGCAATCCGGCCGGCAAAACCCCAGTCCC
>CAMLOA010000460.1 GCA_946481445.1 uncultured Devosia sp.
GCGCCTTCGTGGGCTCGTTCATCGTGATTGCCGTAGCCTTCGACCGGCTGCGCGGCCTTCGGTCTTCCGACTGAGCACCGGGCGGCGCGCTATTGCGCCGCCACCTGCTCCGTCACGTCCGCATCCGAGGACGCGCGCCTGACCAGGCTGCACTCCACCTTCACCCAGGTGGGCGCGACATCAAGGCCACCGGCCGCATCCAGCAGCAATTCGACGGCCGTACGCCCCATCTCGTATTGCGGCAGCACCAGCGTGGACAGCGGCGGATGCATGAACTGGGCAATCTCACGGTCGTCGAAGCCGATGACCGCCACGTCGCCCGGGATGCTGTAGCCCAGTTCCTTGAGCGCCTCGTAGCACCCCACCGCCATCATGTCATTGGCACAGAAGATGGCGTCCGGCGGCTGCGCCAGCGCCATCAGCTCCCGGGTCATCTCATACCCGGCCGAAGGCTCCCAATTGCCCGGCCGTACCAGGTCTGGGTCAAAGCCAATGTCGGCGCTGGCCAGTGCCTGCTTGTAACCCTTGAGGCGATCGCGTGATGCGTCGACACCGTGCTGGCCGTTGATGAGCCCGATCCGCCGCCGCCCGATCGAGAGCAGGTGTTCGGTGGCCATCCGCCCGCCGAGCAGGTCGCCCGGCAGCACCGAGCTATAGGCCCGGTTCTCGTCGTAGCAGTTCACCAGCACCTTGCGCATCTGCGCCAGCGCCGGCGGCAGTTGCACCTGCCGCGTCAGGATCGTGCCGTAGATCAGGCCAAGAATCGGCTTCCCGGCGCCGGCAACGATGCCGGCCTCGACGTCCGGGTCCCCGTGACTGACCCCGAGCAGCACGTTGATGCCATGCTCCAGCGCTTCATCCCGCGCTCCCTCGAAGGCGAGCGACATCCAGGGATCGGTCGAAATCTCGTCCGCGATGAAGATGATCGTCGACTGTCCGGCCGGCGCCGTCCGGATGCCACGTCGCACGAACTTGTACCCAAGGCTCTGTGCCGCCTCGAGCACCTTGCGGCGGGTTGCATCCTTGAGCCGCCCGCCTTTGCTGCCGCTGAGCACGAGCGAAACCGTAGCTTGCGATACGCCGGCGGCGGCGGCTACGTCCATCATTGTGGGTCGCCCGGCACCCGTCTGCCGTTTGGATCTGGGCATTGGTTCTCAAGTCCGCGCGGGAAAACGCCCGCATCTAGAGGTTGGTGCAGAGCAAGCAGGCTAAAGTCAAGCCTGTTCGGGGTTGCGGGCCGTGCCCGCATCCCTGCGAAACAAGGCGCCGGGCCGGGCTCAGTCTCCGCCTGCGTCGGTCAAACCGCGTCCGCGCAGCCGCAATGCGATGCCAAAGGGGTGGCTCGCCCCCTCGGGCACCTCGACATGCAGGCCCTGCCGGTCGCGCGAGAAATCGAGCGGGGCATTGCTCCCCACAACCTCCACCCGCTCCACCTCGCCGCGCCCGAGATTGGTCTCCGTCGCCAGCGAGGCAACACTGATCCGGCCACTGACCGGACCCAGGGTCATCGCGTGCAGGTCGCTGTCCTTGGTGGTGAAACGAATGTCCTGGGCGGTGAACGGCTTGGCCGCGCCTTCGCCGAATTGGCCGGACGCGACATGCGTCGGCCCTTCACCGGCAATACGCCAGGGGCGGCTCGCGAAGATGGCGTCTCCGAACCGGCCGTTCCACTCGGCAATATCCTCGAGGATGGCCTGCTCCTCGCTGTCGATGGTGCCGTCGCCCCGCACCGGAATGCTCAGCAGAAGGTTGCCGTTCTTGGCCACGACATCGCAGAGCCTGTGGATGACGGCCGCTGCGCTCATATAGGATTTTCTCTCGAAGATTTCGCGCTTGTAGTGCCATTCCCCGATGCAGGTATCGGTCTGCCAGACATGGGGGACGATCTCGCTGCGGTAACCCCTCTCGACATCTTCCACCAATGCCCCGAAGCGCTCCGCCGGCAATTCCTTGGTGTTGAGCACGGCTTCCAGCCGGCCGCCATGCCATTGCAGCGAGGCATTGTAGAAATGGGCCGCAATATCCAGGCCGGCCTGGCCCAGGGGCAGGTCGAAATTGTCGAAATAGAGCAGGTCTGGCCGATAGGTATCGACGAGGTCCTTGCAGCGGCGGAACCAGTTCTTGACGAAGATGGGGTTGGTAAGGGGAGGAGTCTCCTCCCACACCCGGTCATGGGCCTCGTGCCAGGCATCGGCCTCCGCGATCGAGGTGAGTCCGGCCGGCATGGGCATGACGGCACCGCCGTATAACTCCTGTGGGTCGAGGCCCTCCCAGTAGCGTCCAGCCCCGTCATGGCGAGTGAGGTTCCAGGCGTCATAGCGCTCCCCTGCCCGGGCGCCCTCTGGATCATAGCCATAGGCGGTCTGGAACCAGTGCCAGACATGTGCGGAATGGTTGGAGACACCAAACCGCAGGCCCCGCTCGCGCGCCTTCCGGGCCCATGTCCCCACAATGTCCTTCTTTGGTCCGACGCGCGTCGCGTTCCAGTCGTGCCAGCGCGAGGCATAGTTGTCGAAATTGTCGTGATGGTTGGCCATCGCCACGAAGTACCGGGCGCCGGCGCGCTGGTAGAGGTCGAGCAGCGCATCGGGATCCCAGCGCTCAGCCGTCCACTCCCCGATGACGTCGATGAAGCCGGCATCGGACGGATGCCCGTACCGCTGGACATGCTGGTCATACTGCCGCGACCCCTGCACATACATGTGCCGCGCATACCAGTCCCCTGCTTCCGGCTGGCATTGCGGCCCCCAATGTGCCCATAGCCCGAACTTGGCATCGCGAT
>CAMLOA010000461.1 GCA_946481445.1 uncultured Devosia sp.
ACTACGCGGGCACGGTGCTGGAGGCCGAAAAGATCTGTGCGTTCTTCCTGATCCTGGGGGGCACGACAGAGGCCTATCAACAGGCGATCCGCAACTATGAGACGCTGAGCGGCAAGGCCATCCACATGGTCGATCTCACTCTGCCCGCCCAGGGCGATCTCACCCCCTATCTGATCAAATCGCGCGATTCCGGCTGCGATGCCGTCATCACCAACGCCGTCGAGCCCAGCATCGTGCAGTGGATCAATACCGCCGACGCCCAGAAGATCGAGGGAATCGACTGGCTGTTCCTGGCCCCCGGCTACACGGACACGCTGGCGGCCGCGCTCAAAGACACCAAGCAGCCCATCTATATCGGCACCGAATGGGAGCCATATACCGATGCGAGCGAGGCCAATGCTGGCTGGGACGCTGCCATGACCAAGGCTGGGCTGCCCAAGACCGCTTTCTCGCAGGGCGGATACCTCGCCGCCAATGTGCTGATCGACGTCATCAAGACCATCGATGGACCCGTCACTCGTGACAGCGTCACCAATGCGCTCAAAACCATGGAGCCGATCCTCAATCCTATTGCCGGGAGCCTCTACGTGTTTGGCGATGCGCCAACTCACGCCCCGATGCAGGCGACCAAGATCGTACAGCTGGTTGACGGCGCCTGGACGGTCAAGACGCCCGAATGGTTCGTGCTGCCGGCCCTCAACTAAGCCAACCGAGGCTCGGGCGGCAATCCTGCCGCCCGCTGCCACAGCGGGGTTCGCATGGATACTATTCTGACTTCGGCGGTGGCAGGCCTATCCTCGGGCGGCGCCTATGCCATTCTGGGCGTCTGCGCCGTCTTCACTTTTCGCCTCGTGGCCGTGGTGAATTTTACCGGCGCGGCGGTCGGCACGACCGGCACCTTCGTCATGGTGACGCTGGTAGAAAACGGCGTGCCGCTTCTGCCGGCGATCCTCATCGGCATCCTGGCTGGCGCGCTCACCGCGACGGTCGTCGGACTGATCATGATCCGCTGGTTCCCCGGCGCCTCGCCCTCGGTCAAGGCCGCCGTGACCGTGGCCTTGCTGGTGGGCATGATTGCCGTCGGCCTGCGCCTCACGGGCGGGCAAAGCTCGCACCTCTTCCCGCAACTGGTTCCCGGCTCGGCCTTCCGCCTTGCCAGTGTCGAAGTCACCAACGCGTCGCTGGTCACCGTCGCGATTGCCGTCCCCTTCACCATCGCTGCGGAACAGTTCCTGGCACGCACCCGCACCGGTTTGCAGTTGCGAGCCCTGTCAGAGCGACCGATGGCGGCCGAACTGATCGGCATCCGCGTACCGCTGCTGGCCCTGGGCGTCTGGGCCGTGACCGGGGCAATCACCACCCTGGCGCTCATGCTGATCGCGCCGCAGCGTTCGCCTGAATTCGTTTCGGCCAGCCTCCTGGTCGTGCCAGCCCTGGCCACAGCGCTGATTGGCGCCCTGCGCAGTTTCCGCGCAGCGCTGGCGGGCGGCCTTTGCATAGGGGTGATCGAGGGCTTGGTCAGTGGCCTCGCCACTTTCAGTCAATACCGCGCCACGGTGCCCTTCCTTGTCATTCTGATCGTCCTGCTATGGTCGCAACGTGGAGCCCGCTGGGATGAAGCACGCTAGCCTTCGCGCCGCCCTCACCACCGCCGGCTCGCTTGTCGTCCTGGGCGGTCTAGTCCTGCTATTGCCGAACTATTGGCTGTTTCTTGTCACCGCCGTCTTCATCACCGGCATAGCCCTGCAAAGCCTGGGCCTGGTTGCCGGCCGCACGGGCATGATCTCGCTGTGCCAGATGTCCTTTGCCGGCGTCGGCGCCTGGGTGACGGGGGCGCTCAACGTCGCCAATTTTCCCGGTGGGCTGCCGGTCTGGATCGTCATTGGCGGGCTGGCCGCCGTCCCGGTCGGCGTCGCCATCGGCCTGCCGGCCTTGCGGCTGCGCGGCATCAATCTGGCCATCGTCACGCTCGGCTTTGCCGCCGCCTTCGATGCGGCGCTCGCCACGATCACCTTCCCGGGCCAAACCAGCTTCCTACAGGTCGCCCGTCCGGCATTCTTCGACAGCGACCGCGGCTACTTCATCTTCGTCCTGCTGATCTATGGCGCCATCGCCGTGGCGCTCGAATTCCTGGCCCGCTCGCGGCTGGGCTCGTCCTGGCTCGCCGTTCGCCATTCCGAACGGGCTGCGGCCGCCAATGGTATCAACGTGCCCATGGCCAAGCTCAGCGCTTTCGCCATCAGCGCCTTCATTGTCGGCATCTCCGGCGGCCTTCTCGCCGGCTATCTGGGTACGCTGGTCTCCGACAACTTCTCGATGATCCAGTCGCTGGTGCTGTTTGCTGTGGCCACCATGGCCGGTGCCCATTTCACCCAGGGTGCCATTATCGGCGGCGTGCTCATGACGCTGTTTCCCGAGCTGCTGCGGCGGCTCAACCTGCCGCAGGACGTGGGCAATGTGCTGTTCACCATCGGCGCGATCCAGGCGCTCAGTGCTGGCGAAACCATCAGCGAAAGCATGGCTCGCGTCGCAAACCGGCTCACTGCCCGCTGGCGCAAACCGACCAGCTCGGATGCTGCCCCTCCCCTGCCCGCCCCTGGTACTCATCCTGCGGGAATTGCTCTCGAGGTTTCAGGGCTCACTGTGCGCTACCGCAATGTCGTGGCCATCGATCGGGTCAGCTTCGTCGTCCCGGCCCGCACTGTGGTTGGTCTGATAGGCCCCAATGGCGCCGGCAAATCCTCGACGGTCGACGCCATAGCCGGCTTCCTGCCCG
>CAMLOA010000462.1 GCA_946481445.1 uncultured Devosia sp.
AGGCCCTGCCGGAAACCAATTACGACTGTTTCCGCGCGGCCCAGGCCGGCGACTACAACGGCTATGTCGAAGTCGATGCCAGCTTCTACGATGCGATCATCGCGGCCCGCAAGGCCACCATCGGCGGCTAAGCCCATCCCGTCGGCCGGACTCCAGCGCGGAGTCCGGCCGATGCAGTTTTCCGGAGGCCAGCATGGCGGATATGACGAGCGGCGAGCCAGCCATGAGCGCGGCGACCCAGACCATCCACCGGCACTATCGCCAGCTGGTGGTGACGCGGCGCATCTATTCGCTGCTGGCGCTGGCCGGCGTGGCCGTGGTCCTGGTGCTGGCGCTGCTGTTTGCCAACAATGCCAGCTCGGGCAAGTTCCTCGACCGCTTGCCGTATCTCTTCGACTTCATCAAGAATTTCGTGCCCGACGATCCGTTCGAAATCGTGCGGGCCATGTTCGACCTGCCCTCGCCCTATGCCGATGGCTCGTTCAAATACGACTACGAGGTCGGCCGGCACTACCTGTTCGGCACCGGGCTCTATATCCCCGAATATTTCTACGAAATGCTGGTGACGCTGAACATCGCCTTCGCCTCGACGCTGATCGGCGGGCTGTTTGCATTCCTGTTCTGCTTCGTGGCGGCCTCCAATCTCGGCGTCGCAGCGCCGCTGCGCTGGCTGATCCGGCGCATGCTGGAACTGATGCGCGCCTTCCCCGAAATCGTGCTGGCCGGCATGATGGCCGCCGTGCTGTCGCTGGGCCCGATCGCCGCGATCTTCGCGGTGTCCGTGCATACGGTGGGCGCCCTGGGCAAGATGTTCTTCGAGGTCGTCGAGAATGCCGACATGAAGCCCGATGACGGGCTGCGGGCCGTGGGCGCCAACTGGTTCGAGCGCGTGCGCTTCGCCATCGTGCCGCAGGTCATACCCAACTTCGTCTCGTATTTCCTGCTGCGCACCGAGATCAACGTGCGCGCCTCCACCATTATCGGCGCGGTAGGTGGCGGCGGTATCGGCGAAGTGTTCCGCCAGTCCATTGGCCGCGACCATGCGGCCAAGACCTACGCCATCGTCATCCTGCTGTTCCTGACCATCGTCGCCATCGACCAGCTTTCGGGCTGGCTGCGCCGGCGCCTGGTCGGCAATGCCGCCTTCCAGTTCGGAGCCTAGGACCCATGAGCGCTGTCACCCTCTCCGAACAGGAACGCAACCGCCTGCGCAAGGCCCATCCGGAGGTGTTCAACCCCGGCATCTGGACGCGCTGGGGCAATGTGATCCTGATCACCGGCGCCCTGGCCTATCTCGCCTATTGCTGGAGCTTTTTCGACATCGGCACCAAGCTGAGCGAGGGCAAGTGGGACCGCGCCGGCATCTACATGGCCGACTGGGTGAGCTGGGAGGCCCAGCCGCGCTACCGGTTCCAGCCGGACGGGTCGCTGGAAATCGAGCATCAGCGCTTCTCGCCGCTCGGCGAAAATCCCGATCCCGACTGGATGACCACGCTGCCGGACGGGCGCGAAGAGGTCACCTTCGGTTCTGACGCCAATCGCGTGGAGATAGCCACCACCGGTGTGGTCGCCGTCGTGGACGGCGTGCCCTACGACATTGCCTTCGATGGCGAGGCCGCGCTGCTGCCGCCCGATGCGCCGGCGGCAATGAGCGAGAAGAATGGCCGCGTGACGGTGGAATACGGCTTTGCCGGCAGCGCCGAGATCCGGGCGACCCAGGTGCTGGTGCGCCGCCGGTTCCTCGGCTGGGAAAATTTCTGGTTCGACACCACGTCGCCATTCTGGGCGATGAGCCTGCCCGAACTCTGGACCAGTGTGACCTCGGGTGACCGCATCGATCCGGAGCGGTCCAACCTGTCGCTGGCCTGGAACGAGTTCCTGACCAATTCGGAATGGCAGCATGGCGACGTGCTCAACAAGCTGCTCCAGACCATTGTCATGGCCTTTGTCGGCACCCTGTTCGCGGCGGCGCTTGCCTTCCCGCTGGCCTTCATTGCCGCCAGAAACGTCACCAAGTCACGGCCAGCCAACTGGCTGACCAAGCGCTTCTTCGATTTCACGCGCTCGGTGGACATGCTGATCTGGGCGCTGGTGTTCACGCGCGGCTTCGGTCCGGGCCCACTGGCTGGCATCGCCGCCATTTTCGTGACCGACACCGGCACATTCGGCAAGCTCTACTCGGAAGCCATCGAGAATATCGATGACAAGCAGCGGGAGGGCGTGCGTTCGGTGGGGGCCAGTGGGGCATCAGTCAACCGCTATGGCGTGGTGCCGCAGATCGCGCCCGTCGTGATCTCCCAGACCCTCTATTTCTGGGAAGCCAATATTCGCGGAGCGACAATTATCGGCGCGGTCGGGGCAGGGGGTATCGGTCTCAAGCTGCTTGAGGCCATGCGCACCAACCAGGATTGGGAAAACGTCGCCTATATGGTGGTCCTGATCCTCGTGGTCGTCTTCATCTTCGACAATATCAGTGCGGCCCTGCGCTCCCGCCTGATCGGCCCGGCTGCCCACTAGGGCCATCGCCTGCTTCCGGACGATAGCATCCTCCGCATGGACCGACTCCGCAACTGTGGGATCGGCAGGGAAGCGCGTGTGCAGTGCATGCAGCGATGCTATCATCGCCTTCGCCACCTGGTGAGCCTGACGTCAAGCCCCTGACCGCGCTGCAATTTTCAGGTACAAAAAGCGGACTTCCAAGCCAAGAGAAGTCGGGCCGCGGAAAAATTGCATACGAATGCAAAATGAGGATTGCATTCGTATGCA
>CAMLOA010000463.1 GCA_946481445.1 uncultured Devosia sp.
AGGTCGGCACCCAGCTCCAGGCCCGCACCGCCGATGGCGGCATGCTGCCCATCACTGTCGTCGGCGTGGACGAGCGATCCGTCACCGTCGACGCCAACCATCCCCTCGCCGGCCAGGACCTGGTCTTCGACGTGGAACTGGTGGAAGTCGTCAAAGCGGCCTGACGGCCGCTTGGGTCCACATCTGCAATGCGCTCCTCTTCTCCTTCGGGGGATGACGTTGGGGTCCGAGGTCCGCCCAACCCAAAAGAAAAACACCCGGCCACACTTGCGTGCAGCCGGGTGCCCGGGAGATAGCCGTCGCTGGTCCTAGGCCGGCGGCGGCTAATGCTTACTTGAGGAAGTCGGCGACGTTGTCCTTGGTGACCACGTCGTTGCCCGTGTAGATGATCTCGTCGACGGTCTCGCCCTTCTTGATGGCGAGCAGGGTGTCCATGGCCTTCTGGCCCATTTCATAGGGACGCTGACCGACGAGGCCATGCGCATAGCCTTCGCTCAGGAGCTGCAGCTGCTGGGGCAGGGTGTCGGCGACGACGAGCGCCAGGGCGCCGCTGTCGACATCGGCCTTGTACTGGTCGACGAAGTTCTTCCAGCCATCGGGCGCGAACATCGGCCAGCCACCCACCGGCACGATAGCCTTGATGTCGGGATTGGCGGTCTTGAGGTCGCCCATCTGCTGCACGGCCAGGGCAATGTCGTCGTTCGAGAAGGTCGGCGAGCCGGGCACTTCGGTCCAGTTCGAACCGGCCAGGGCCTCGCGCACGCCATCGACGCGCAGGGCCAGGTTCGGCGCGGCAGCGCCGCCCGAGATCATGCCATAGGTGCCGCCTTCGGGAGCCACCTGCAGCAGCAGCTTGCCCAGATCCTGGCCAAACAGCTTGTTGTCGGTGCCGACATAGGCAGTGCGGGTGCTGTCCGGAGCGTCCGAGTCGAAGGTGATGACGGCGATGCCGGCAGCGGTGGCGCGGTCGATCACGGTGGTGGCGGCGGCAATGTCGGACACCGAGATGGCCAGGCCATCAACGCCCTGGGTGATCAGGTCTTCGATGATCTGGGCCTGGGTGGTGGCTTCGTGTTCCACCGGGCCGATATACATGCAGGTCACATTGCCCAGCTCGGCCGCACGGGCCTCGCAACCGTCGCGGGCCAGGTCGAAGAACGGGTTGTTCATGGCCTTGGGAACGACGGCGAAGGTGTAGCTGTCCTGCGCAATGGCGGTACCGCCCAGGAACAGGCTGGCAATAGTGCCCAGCACGATGGCTGTCTTGGTCATGGTAGTCTCCTCCTTGTGGGCCTGCCTTTGGGCAAGCCGCTCCTGTCACCGGCGAAACAGCTCCGCCGGCCTTCCGACACCCGCCCGGCCCCCTCGGCCGGACGTGGCGATTTCGATGTAAACTCAGCCGTTCCGCGAGGAGCGGAGACGGTCCACCAGCACGGCCGCGACGATGATCGCGCCCACCAGGGTCTGCTGCCAGTAAGGGTCGACACGGGCCAGCACGAGGCCGTTGCGGATCACCTCGATCAGCACGCAGCCGATGATGGCGCCCGCCGCCCCGCCCACGCCACCGGCCAGATTGGCGCCGCCGATCACCGCCGCGGCGATGATGGTCAGCTCATAGGCGGTTGCCAGGTTCGCCGGGGCCGACCCCAGCCAGCCGGAAATGATGATGCCATTGATGCCGGCCGCCAGCGAGCAGAGGACATAGACCTGGATCTTGACCCGGTCGACGTTGACGCCAGTCAGCCGTCCCGCATTCTCGTTGCTGCCGATGGCAAAGACATGCTTGCCCCAGGCGGTGTGGTTGAGTGCCACCCACATCACCACCGCGCAGATGATGAGATAGAGGAAGGACACCGGCACCACGTCGAAGAGCTTGCCCGCGGTCACGGCGAGGAACATGTCCTTGTCCGGCCCGGCCGGAAAGGTGCCGCGCCCCTGGGTTGCCACATAAACGAGGCCCCGCACCATGGAGAGCGTGCCCAACGTGGTCACGAAGGGACTGAGCTTGAGCTTGGCAATGGCAAGGCCATTGAAGAGCCCCACCGCAGCAGCGGCGCCGAGGCCCGCCACCAGCGAAATCACCAGTGCGCTGCCGGGGAAGGGATAGAAACCCGCGCCCAACAGCCCGTTCATGGTCAGCGAGGTGACCGTGGCCGACAGCGCGATCGTGGAACCGACCGACAGGTCGATACCGCCGGTGATGATCACCAGGGTAATGCCCAATGTCGCTATGGCGATAAAGGAGAAGTTGCGGGTGATGTTGGAGATATTGCCGCCGGTCAGGAAATTGGGCGAGAGCAGGCTCATCACCACCACCAGAACGACCAGGGCCGCCAGCACATAGGCCGACTGGCTGGCGAGGAAGCCGCGCTGCCAGAACCGGGTCCGGCCCACATTGGTAAAGCTCGAGGCATGGGCGTTGGACATCATGCGGCCTCCTTGGCGCCGGTAATCAGGGCGGTCACTTCCTCGGGCGAGGAGTCGGCAATGGCCTTGTCCGCCACCTTGGTGCCGCGCCGCATGACGATGACCCGTTCGCAGACCGCGAAGACGTCGGGCATGCGGTGGGAAATGAGGATCACGGCAATGCCGGCCTCCTTGAGGCGGTGGATGAGGTTGAGCACCTCGGCCACCTGGCGCACCGAGATGGCCGCGGTCGGCTCGTCCATCAGGATCAGCCTGGCGTCGGAGAGGCGCGTGCGGGCAATGGCGACGGCCTGGCGCTGGCCGCCCGACATCTGCCGCACATAGTCATCGGCGC
>CAMLOA010000464.1 GCA_946481445.1 uncultured Devosia sp.
CGGGCTGACGCAGCTCGTCGTCTCCCTGATGCCGCCGAACTACGTGCCCAATGAGGCGCGCGTGACGTTGAACGGATGGGTGCTGGCCTGCTCGGCCGGCCTGGCGGTGCTGACCGGGATCCTGTCGGGCCTCGTGCCCGGCTGGCAGTGCACGAAACCGGACGTCAACGAAGCCTTGAAAGATGGCGGCCAGGGGGCGGGAACCGGCAGCCATCGCGGCAACCGCGTGCGCAACACCCTCGTGATTGTGGAGGTGGCGCTGTCCGTGATCCTGCTCGTGGGCGCCAGCCTGGCCATCCTCGGATTCATCAAGCTCCAGCGCACCGACTATGGCGTGAACACGGAGCGGATGGTGATGCTGCGCGTGCCGTTGTCGCCCAAGCGCTACACCACCTTTGAGCAACGGAACGCATTTGCGCGTGATTTTCTGGACCGGATCCGCGCGTTGCCGGGCGTCACGAGCGTCACGGTCGGTCCGCCGCCGGGCCTGGAGGGCGGTTCGGGTGTGACCATACCCGGCCAGCCTAAACCCAACGACAACCTGTCACTCAACTACGTGGATGCTGATTATGTCGCGACCTTGGGGCTGGTGCTGCGGGCCGGCCGCAATCTGACCGCCCAGGAGGTGGCGCAGGGCGAACGTGTCGCGCTGATCAACGAGAGCGTGGCACGGTTGTGGGTGAACGGGGAAAGCCCGATCGGCCGGATCATTGCCTTGGACTCGCTGGTGGGGGGAGGTGCGAACAATCCTCCTGCGGCTGGCGCGGTAAAGGAGGTCACCGTCGTGGGCATCGTGGCGGATACCCGCACCCGCGGCCCGCATCAGCCGCCGCCCGCGGCCGTGCTGGTGCCCTATACCCTGCGGGCGCCGGCCCAGCGCACCTTTGTGGTGCGGGCCGGCATTGAGCCGGCCGGTCTGATCAATGCCGTGCGGACCCAGTTGCGGGCCTTGGACAAGGAGCAGCCCATGCTGCAGCCGGTCACCTTTGAGGAGATGATCGAGCAGGGGGCCAAGCAGCCGCGCTTCAACATGGTGCTTTTCGGTGCGCTGGCCGGCATCGCGCTGGCGCTGGCCTCGGCCGGGGTTTACGCCGTGCTATCCTATGCGGTCGCCCAGCGGTCGCGGGAGATCGGCCTGCGCATGGCGCTGGGCGCCGACCGCGCGGCCGTGTTGCGGCTTTTCCTGAAACTGGGCGGACGTCTGCTGGCCATCGGCCTGGTGACGGGCGTGGCGGTCAGCCTGGGCCTGGCGAGAATCGTCAACAGTCGGGTGTTCGGCGGCGTCTTGCTCGATCCCTGGGCGTTCGGTATCGCCGTATTGCTGCTGAGCGCTGCAGCCCTGCTCGCTTGCTACCTGCCGGCGCTGCGCGCGACCAGGGTCGATCCAATGGTGGCTTTGAGGGCAGACTGATTTGAGCAATGACCTGGCTCGCCAAAGCCCTGTTCCATCTTCGGGTGCTGTTCGCAAAGCGGACGCTGGATGAGCAACTGGCGGAGGAGGTCCGGGCGCACGTGGAAATGGCGACGGAGGCGAATCTCGCCAAGGGCCTGCCGCCCGACGAGGCGCGTTATGCGGCGCTCCGGGAGTTCGGGAACGTTGCGGGCGCGCAGGAGCGGGCTCGGGACGAGCGCGGGTGGGTGTGGCTGGAGCAGCTCGGGCAGGACTTGTGTTATTCGATACGGGCTTTGGGCAGGGCGCCGGGGTTTTCCATCGCCGTGTGGGGCACGCTCGCGATCGGGATCGGCTTGGCGTCAGTGGTGGTTGGACTGAGCTGGAGAACTCTTTTTGCGCCGGAAGTGGAGCGGCTCTATCAGATCGGTTTCAAGGATAAGCAGAATTCCTTCACGCCGCTTCGCACCGGCCTGCATTGGGAGGCATATCGGGAGCAAGTGACGGCCTTTTCCGCCTATGCCGCGGTTTATCGGGAAAACGCCAACGTCGTTATCCAAGGTCGTCCCTTGGTGGCCACGCAGCTGAGAGCCTCCAACGACTGCTTCTCGACCCTCGGAATCCAGCCGGTACTGGGCAGGACCTTCCTGCCCGAGGAGCATCATCGTGATGCTGATAACGTGGTCATACTCGCCGGCCATTTCTGGCGGCAGCATTTCAACGCCGATCCCGGCATTCTCGGGCAGGTGGTCACCATCGCCCAGAAAGCTTGCACGGTCATCGGGGTGTTCGATGCCGATCAGATCTTTCCGCCCACCTTCGAAGGGGATATCTATCGTCCGCTCGGCTTTCGGCCGGATCCGGCCAATCCCTTCATGCCGATGCTCCACATCGTCGGCCGTTTGAAACCGGGAGTCACTGTGGAACAGGCCGAGGCGCAGCTCGCCGCCGCGAAGCTGCCCGTTGTGCCGGCCTGGGCTGCGGAATATTTCGCCGCCCAGCAAACCATCCTGCAAAAACCTCTCCAGTTGAGCCGACCCGAAATGCAGTGGGTGGTGCTGGTTGCCGGGCTTTTGCTTTACGCCCTCGCCTGTCTGAATGCCATGAACCTGGTGTTGGTTCGGCTTCTCCGGAGGCGTTCCGAGCTTGCCATCAGACTGTCTCTGGGCGGCACGCGCTGGCGGGTCGCCCGGCTGTTTCTCCTGGAGGGAGTGGGGCTCGCCCTCCTGGCGGGTTCGACCGTGATGGTTGCCGCCCGCTGGGTTTTTCCCCCGGTGTTCGTGGCCCTCACCCAAAAAGAGACGCTGCGGTTTGTGTCGTATTGGAATGGACCCGTGCTGGCGGCCATCGCCGCGTTGAGCCTCCT
>CAMLOA010000465.1 GCA_946481445.1 uncultured Devosia sp.
GGTGGCCGCTGGCAGTGGGGTAACCTGCTGCCGGAGGAAAGTCCGGGCTCCTTCGAAACACGGTGACGGCTAACGGCCGCCGGGGGCGACCCCAGGGAAAGTGCCACAGAAAGCAAACCGCCGCGTCGAAGCCCGCAAGGGTGGAGACGGGTAAGGGTGAAAGGGTGCGGTAAGAGCGCACCGGGCAATCAGCAATGAGAGCCGCACGGTAAACCCCACCGGGAGCAAGACCAAATAGGGATGACGCGGGGCTTCGGCCCCAGCCGGTTTTGAGGCCATGTCATCCGGGTTGGTTGCACGAGGCGCCTGGCAACAGGCGCCGCAGATGAATGGCCACCACGTCGCGAAAGCGGCCCTACAGAACCCGGCTTACAGGTCAACTGGCGTTGATCTTCCGACTTTCGGTTGCGCGACGTATCCAGGACCCTGCGCGAAGGGCAGGGACCTGGAACAGGCCGCACCGGGTCGGCCCGGTGCCCTGTCGCGGGAGGTGGTCCGCATCACCTGAGTTCAAGGCACTGGCGGACCGCCGCGCAGATGGCCGGCGCGCGCGGGTCGATCATCGCCGCCGGCCAGAAATTGGGCACGTAGCCCAACCCTACGCGCTGGTCGGGGTCTGCCGAGCCCAGGGAGCCGCCACTGCCCGGATGACCGAACGAGGCAGGCCCCAGGAGCGGGTGGACAGGTGGCGTCGAGCGCCAGAACCCGAGCGACATGTTGAAGAGGCCTTGCGTATGGGGCAGCAGGTCCTCGGGCACGCCATGCATGCGCGAACGGCTGGTCTGCGGCTCGGTCGCCCGTGCCACCGTTTCCGGTCGCAACAGCCGGACGCCGTCGACGTCGCTCACCGTTGCCGCATACATGCGAGCGATGGAGTGGGCGCTGGCGACCATATTGGCGCCGGGGAACTCTGCGGCGCGGTACTGTCGCGAGAACATGTTTTCCGGCGTCACCCCACCCGCCTGTCCGGCGCGCATGAACGCGGTGCCCGGACCATAGAGTTCCACCATCAACCGACCGATCACCTCGGGCGACATCTGCATGGTGCGGGCAAAATCTGCCACCAGTTCTTCCATCCTGTGGATGGGGAAAGGCTCGGTTTCAAGCTGAGCAAGCCGCGGCTCGATGTCCTCCGGCAAGCCAATCCAGGCAGAGAGCCGTAGCGGCCCGGCTATTTCCTCGGCGAAGAAGCGGCCGATCGTCTTGCCGGTGATCCGCCGGACCACTTCACCCACAAGGAAGCCGTAGGTCATGGCGTGATAGATGTGCTCCTTGCCCGCGGCCCATAGCGGCGCTTGCGCTTCCAGGGCCTGGATCATGGGTGTCCACCGGCAGGCCTCGTCGAAGGGCAGCTCGGGTTCCACATAGGGCAGGCCCGCCTGGTGCGACAGGAGATGTCGAACCAGCACGTCCTGCTTGCCCGCCTGACCGAACTCTGGCCAGTAGCGGGTGACCGGCGCGTCGAGATCGAGCAGGCCTCTCTCCACCAGCACATGGGCACAGATTGCCGTTGCCCCCTTGGTCGTCGAGGCGACCAGTTGCGGCGTGTCACGCTCCCAGGGTCGTCCGGTGGAGCGGTCGGCGAGACCGGTCCAAAGGTCCACCACCGGTTTGCCGTCCACGTAGACACACAGGGCGGCGCCGTGGTCGGTGCCGTTCTGGGTCTGGCGGAAAGCATCGGCAACGCCGTTCCAGCCCGGTTCAACGCTACCATTGAGCACTAAGGTCATCGCAATCTCCTTGTTGAAGGTATCAATCGGCGTGCAGGGACCCGCGCCGGACGGCGGCAGGGCCGGCCGGACTGCAGGAGGCGGCAGCCTCCTCACGCCAAGGGGTCTATGGGGTTACTGGTCTGATCAGCCGCGGGCTGCGTGACCTGGGGGGCGGTCGCCCGCTGCCGTGTCGATGGCATCGATCAGGCGCTGGCGTTCCTTGGCCCGCCAGTCTCCCGCCGAATAATTGGCGAGAAAGGCCTCGATGAATTCGAGCGGGTCGTCGCCGACGATTTCCCGGATTGGCGTGCCCTCCGAAGCGGCCTGCTCGAACAGATCAGCGAGGTTCTCAAGCAGAGACGCGGCATGGTCGGCATCCAGGATGCCGCCGGTCATCACAACATAGCGCTCCAGCGCATCGGCGGTGGCGCGATAGGGTTCGGGAAGGGCGCGCACGCGCGCCTTGTAGGTGCGCCACCGCTTCTTTTCGCCGATCACCCGATTGGCGATGCGTTCAAGCCACATTGTTTTCATCCTTTCTGAGGTGTTCGATCCGATCCGACAAGAAGCGCCAGCTGCTCCAGAAATCTGCGAGATAGGCCTGCCCGGCGGCGTTGATCGAAAACACTTTGCGCGGCGGACCCTTTTCCGAGGGCTCCTTGCGCACATCGACAAGACCACGCTGCTCGATCCGGACCAGCAGCGCGTAGACCGTGCCTTCGGCAATCCCGGAGAAACCTTCTTCACGCAGCCAGGCCGTGATCTCATACCCATAGGCTTCGCGCCTGGAGATCGCGCTGAGCACGATCCCCTCAAGCGTCCCCTTGAGCATTTCCGTCATCATCTGCTTGTTCAATGGCTCCGCCTGTACTCAATGACGTTTAGTAGTGGTATATAGCGATGCTGAGTAGCGAGTCAATCCCTTGCTTGAAATGGCTGGTCATTGCGGGGGAGCGCCGGCGCGACGCCCTTGTAACCGGGTGCCCGCGGACCTGTCCGCCGGCCGCGACCCGGCGCCCACCTGCCGCCCCGC
>CAMLOA010000466.1 GCA_946481445.1 uncultured Devosia sp.
ACACGCGGAAGGTTATGCGGCTGGTGAGCTCAAGCACGGCCCCATCGCCCTGATCGACGAGGCCATGCCTGTGATCGTGGTGGCGCCGTCGGACGAGCTGGTCGACAAGACTCTCTCCAACATGCAGGAAGTGGCGGCGCGCGGGGGCAAGATCATCCTGATCACCGATGCCGAAGGTGCCGAGACCGTCGGGCAGGGCGTTGCCGACGTGATCGTCATTCCGCATGTCGACAGTTTCGTTGCGCCGATCCTGGCGACGATTCCGGTGCAGCTGCTGGCCTACCACACGGCTGTGTTCATGGGCACGGACGTGGACCAGCCGCGCAACCTCGCCAAGTCGGTGACGGTGGAATAGGCCGTCACCCCGACCGGATCAGCGGGATCGCCTGGTCTTTGCGGAACAGGTAGAGGAGGGTGCGTGCAGCTTCTCCTTCCGGACCGCTAAGGCCCGGATTGCGGGCGAGCAGGGCCTTGGCTTCGTCATGGGCGTAGTCGAGCAGGTGACGATGCACGTCCGGCACGGCGAGGCGGTAGCCGGGCATGCCGGACTGGCGGGTGCCCAGAACGTCGCCCTGGCCGCGCAGTTCGAGATCCTTCTCGGCGATCTCGAAGCCGTCTTCGGTGGACTTGATGGTCTCTAGCCGCGCCTGCGCGGTCTGGCTCAAGGGGCCCTTGTAAAGCAGGAGGCAGGCCGAACGCACCGAGCCGCGGCCGACGCGGCCACGCAGCTGATGGAGCTGGGCCAGGCCAAAGCGTTCGGCATGCTCGATGATCATGATCGAGGCATTGGGCACGTCGACGCCCACCTCGATGACGGTGGTGGCTACCAGCAGCTTGATCTGGTTGGCGGAAAACCGCTGCATCACCTCCTGCTTGGCGGCGGCGGACATGCGGCCGTGAACGAGCGCGACCTGATCGCCAAACACCTTCCGCAATTCCGCAAAACGGTCCTCGGCGGCAACCACTTCGAGATTCTCGCTCTCCTCGACGAGCGGGCAGACCCAGAAGGCCTGGGCGCCCTCGTCCAGCCGTGACCTGAGCCGGCCAACCACACGGTCATAGTCGTCGATGGACAGCACTGCCGTATCAATGGGTTGGCGCCCGCGCGGCTTTTCGCGGAGCACGCTGACGGCCATGTCGCCAAAATGGGTCAGCACAAGGGTGCGGGGGATCGGCGTCGCCGTCATGACGAGGAGATCGGTATGCCGACCCTTGTCGGACAAGGCGAGCCGCTGGTGAACGCCGAAGCGGTGCTGTTCGTCCACGACAACCAGACCCAGGTCCTCAAATTCGATGTCGGATTGAAACAGAGCGTGGGTGCCGATGGCGATCTTGGCCTGGCCCGAGGCGACGGCGGCCAGTCGCTGGCGGCGCTCCGCGGCTGTGAGCTTGCCGGTGAGCAGGACGCAGCCCAGACCAGCGGCCTCGGCAATTGGCGCAATGGTCTTGAAGTGCTGGGCAGCAAGGATTTCGGTGGGCGCCATGAGAGCGGACTGGGCACCGCTCTCGGCCATGGCGGCCATGGCCATCAGCGCAACGACGGTCTTGCCGGCGCCGACATCGCCCTGCAGCAGGCGCGACATGCGGTCCGGCGAGGCCATGTCGGCCCGGATTTCGTCAAGGGCGCGGAGCTGCCCCTCGGTCAGCGAATAGGGCAGCAGGCCGCCGACCCGTGACGTGATCTGGCCGGTGAACGCCCGGCTGACGCCGCGCGCCGCGACCATGGTGGAGCGGACCAGCTGCAGGGTGAGCTGCCCGGCCAGGTACTCGTCATAGGCCAGCCGCTGGCGGGCAGGGGCCCAAAGTTCGGCGTCATCCGGCTCGGAGGGCAGGTGGACCATGCGCATGGCCGCCGCGAAGGCAGGCCACTGGCGCTGGCGGATCGTTTCGGCATCCAGCCATTCGGGAAGCTCGGGAATGGTTTCGACGACCTGACGGACGAGCTTGATGAGCGCCTTGGAACTGAGGCCATTGGTGAGCGGATAGACCGGCTCGACGAGCGGCAGCGATGCGAAGCTGTCGGCCTCCACGACATAGTCGGGATGGGTGATCTGCTTCTCGCCGTTGAAGAAGCCGATCTGCCCCGACACGTAGCGTTCTTCGCCCACCGGCAGCAATTTTTCGACCCAACCGCCCTGGGCGCGGAAATAGACGAGGCTGATATCGCCGGTCTGGTCATGGGCGAAGACGCGGTGCGGGATATGCGGCTTGCCGCGCGGCGGGGGCTGGTGGCGGTCAATGTGCAGCCGCAGGGTCACGACCTGGTTGAGATAGGCCTCGGCAATGCCGACCTGGCGCCGGCGATCCACTACGCCGGTCGGCATGTGCATCAGGATGTCGAGCGCAATGGCTTCCTGCCCCTCGGGCGCGCCGAAATATCGGGTCAGCAGCGCAGCCAGCTTGTCGCCGACACCCTTGATGGAATGCAGCGATCGAAACAGGGGCGACAGGGTTTCCGGGCGGGACACGAGGCGATGATTCTCCTGGGTGGAGAAGGTGGCATAGGCTGGCCCCAGATGTCTTTACATCCACGTTGCCATCCAGGTGAAGGCCGGGTCCAGGTCCGCATGCAACCGAGACTACGGTGCTGGGGCGAAGGCCGGACCTGGATTCCGGCCTTCGCCGGAATGACATTGTGTTTTGGGCAGTCAGTGGCTGACAAGGCGCCGCAATCCGCGTAAGAGGAGTGTCCAAATCGGGAACAAACGGGATCATGGTCGTCAGATGACAGCCGGTGAAGATATT
>CAMLOA010000467.1 GCA_946481445.1 uncultured Devosia sp.
AATATTCGCGCGCACCTTCGGCAATCGATACGGCAAAACTCATGCAGGATGGCGTCGTCTCGACCCCGAGATGGGCAAAGAATGCGGTTAGGTTGGGATAGTTGGTCTCGTTGTAGACGATGAAGCCGGTGTCGACCGGAACTTCGCCCTCCGGCACCTTGGCCAGCACGGTGTTCGAATGCCCTCCGAGCTTGCCGGCCCGCTCGAACACGCTCACGCGGTGAGTCCGGGAGAGCAACCAAGCCGCTGAAAGTCCTGCAATTCCCGATCCGACAACGGCGATGGAGGGGGTAGTCATGGTCGGGTAGGACTCCTGCGGTCTGAGACACTGGATACGCAGGCAGCTACGGGATGGATCAGCGGAAAGTTTCTGTCAGCTTCTGGGTTTAGCCAGATCGGCCAGGCGGAACTGCACCTGTTCGCGCCCCTGGTAGTGGTCGATGGACAAGGACCCGGCGAAGTGGAACGCCTCGTCCGTGTCGGCCAGCAGCGCCCGGCCCAGTTCCGTACCGGCGGCGCGGAAGGCGATGGCCTTGAGGCGGGCGCCGTCGGGGGACACGAGCGAGAAGCTCACATGCCCGCCCTTCCCCACCACCTGCGCGAACTTGGCCCGATGCAGGGGTAAGGCAAAGACCGGCCCAGGATTGCCCGCACCGAACGGGCCGGCGCGCTCAATGTCATGCACGAGGTCGGTGGTCGCGCCGCGAGCCGTGAGTGCAGCGTCGACCTTGAGGGCCGTCGCCGCGCGGGCAACCGTCACGGAAGCGCCCAGCACGTCTGACAGAAACGACCGGAACGGGCCCAGTTGGCCCTGCCTAAGCGTGATGCCCGCAGCCATGGCGTGTCCGCCACCCTTGGCCACAATCCCCGCCTCGACGGCCGCGATGACGGCGCTGCCGAGATCGACCCCCGGCATGGAGCGCCCGGAACCGGTCCCCGAACCGTCGGGCCCCAGCGCGATGGCAAAAGCCGGGCGCTCGAACCGCTCGCGCAAGCGGGCGGCAATGAGACCCACAACCCCGGCGTGCCAGTTGGCCGAGGCAAGGACCAGAACCGGTGGTCCGTCGCCGGCCCCGATCTCGAGCTCGGCGACGGCCGCCGCTTCCTCCACGGCCTCCACCTCGATCCGCTGCCGCTCCGAATTGAGCTCGTCCAGCCTGGCGGCAATGGAGAGGGCGTGGTGCTCGTCGTCGATGGTCAGCAGCTCGGTTCCCAGCGCGGCATTGCCAATGCGCCCCCCGGCATTGATGCGCGGCCCGATCAGGAAACCGAGATGATAGGGATTGATAGGCCCGTTGAGCCTGGCGGCCAAAGCCAGAGCCGCGATGCCCCTGTTGTCGCCGCGCCGGGCCACTTCGAGGCCGCGCACGACGAAGGCGCGGTTAAGCCCCGTCAGCGGGACCACGTCGCAGACCGTGCCCAGCGCCACCAGGTCGAGCAGGCGCATCAGGTCCGGAAGGCCGGAATCGCCGCGATTGCGCAAGGCCCGGTTCACCGCGACAAGGACCATGAAGGTCACGCCCGCTGCGCACAGGTAGCCCAGGCCGGAAATGTCGTCCGGCCGGTTCGGATTGACCAGGGCCGTCGCTTGCGGCAGGTCGTGGTCGGACAGGTGATGGTCGATCACCAGCACGTCCGCGCCCCTGCCCCGCGCATGGGCGATCGGGCCGTCGCTCGTCGTGCCGCAATCGAGCGTGACGATGAGGCTGGCGCCACTGTCGATCAGCTTGTCCATGGCCGCGATATTGGGGCCGTAACCCTCGAAGATGCGGTCGGGGATGTGCACCTGCGGCTCGATGCCGAAATGGCGCAGGTAACGCGCCATCAAGGCGCAGGAGCAGGCGCCGTCCACATCGTAATCCCCGAACAGGGCAACGGCATCGTTATCGGCAATCGCGCGCGCGAGCCGCTCGGCCAGCCGGTCCATGTCGGTCAGGCTGGACGGATCGGGCATCAGCCCGCGAATTGTCGGCTCCAGATAGACCTCGGCGTCATCGAGCGCCACGCCGCGGGCGGCAATGATGCGTGCAAGGATCTCGCTGATCCCCGTCCGCTGGGAGATCGCAGCAGCCGTCCGGGCCGCGGCCGGATCGAGTCGATCCACCCAGGCGCGGCCGGCAACCGAGCGGGTGACGTCAAGAAATGGGCGCGGACTTTCCGGCATGCAGGGAGAGGTAGGCGATTTGGGCCGGCTGGGGAAGTCCGGATCGCTTCAGTCCAGCGCCAGCGGTGGGCCGACCACGGTCACCCCATTGCGCTCGTTCAGTTCGCGAAATTCCTCCGAGTTGGGATCATGGACGCCGCCAGCGAAGACCTCTTCCATTGTGCCCGCCGGCTGGAACGTCAGCAGCAGACGCGCCGTCTCGGTCAAGTTAACGAATGCGTGGGGCACGCCGCGCGCGCCGAAAACCGTGTCACCGGGGCCCACCTCATGGGTCTCGTCCCCCACCCGAATACGGAACCTGCCCTCCACGACGTAGAAAATTTCATCCTGGTGGTGGTGGACATGCAGCGCCGGACCGCCCCGACTGGTCCGGATGGTGTCTATGACGCATAGCGCACCTCCGGTATCCCGGGCGGACACCTTGGTGAAGAAGATGCCGTTCAGAAAATTGGTGGGCGATTCAAATCGATCTACGTCCTTGCGAACTACAAATGCAGTCGTCATGGCAGTCTCCATCGCTGGTGGCGACCATGATTGCAATACTCGTTGTCATAGGCAAGTACGCCC
>CAMLOA010000468.1 GCA_946481445.1 uncultured Devosia sp.
CAGGAGCACGGCGCCTATGGTATAGAACAGCACGCGATAGGCCCAGTCGCCGAGCTCGAACAGCCGGTAGCGGCTGAGGCCCAGCGCCAGGCCGATATAGATGACGATCAGCACGCCGGTGACGTGGCTCTGCGGCAGCCCAAAGGGTACGCCCAGGAGCACCGGGGCCGCCCCAAGGATGGTGTAGGCGCCCGACCCCGCCACGACCGAAAGCCCAAGCCAGCCCAGGGCAGCGCGATCGGACGGGCGGTTGCGCGTGTGCCACCATTGCAGGGCGATGGCGACCAGGATGGCGGCCATGAGCAGGGCCACGCCGATATAGAGCTGCGACGGACCCGAGCCGATTTCGTTGAGATCGGCCAGGATGAAGAGAGTGACCAGCACAGGCAGGACTAGCAGCCAGCGCGGATCGACGATGCGGCGGGGATAGGTGAGCAGCAGAGCGACCATGGCAATGCCAAAGAGCATCGTGCCAACGTGGTTGATCGGCATGAGCGCGCGGAACAGGCCGGCGTCTATGGCGATCTCCCGGTTGGCGTAGATGGCCAGGGTCGCGGTGGCCATGTTCATGCCGATGGCGGTGGTGGCAAAGAAGGCGGGGCCCAGGCTGGCCGGCCGCAACGCCCATACCCAGCCGGCAATCAGCATGCTGGCAATGCCGGTCAACAGCTGCACCCAGAACCCGTCGGGCATGCGCCAGAACGGATATCCTTCCGGCTCACCCACCACGGCATAGATGGCGTTGGTGACCGGATCGCGCAGGCGCAGTTCCACACGCGGCTCGGACAGAACGTCGTAGAGCTGCTGCTGCCGATCAAGGAAGCGGCGGAGGTCGGGGTAGGTCGGCAGGGTGTCGGCTTCCGGAATCAGGTCGCCCGGCTCGAGCAGGACCGGTTCGGGCAAGCCGGTGGCAGACCCCTCGGCGGGCGGTGCGGCACCGATGGAAACCAGCTCGGACGGAAAGACCAATGGCACATCGAAGCTGGCCTCCGGATCGACGCCGATGACGTAGACGCCGTCATTGAACGGCCCGGTCGTCAACTTGAGGCCCAGGCGCGGCACCGAAGCGGCAAAGCCGCCGACGACCACGAAGGTCGCCACGCATAGCAGCGTGACCGCAACCATCAACAGCCCGGGAGTGGTGGTGTTTGCCCTCATGCCCCGCATATGAGGGCGGGGCGGGTGCGGGTGCAACAGTATAGTTAGCGCAGGATTAACCGCCGCGATAAATGTCGAAGGGGCCGATGGCCTGGGTGGTTGCCATCAACTGTATCTTGTTGACGTTGACATGGGCCGGCAAAGTCGTGGCCCAGAAGATGGACTCGGCGATGTCATCGGCATTCATGGCCTTGGTGCCGGCATAGACCTTGCCCGCCTTGCCCTCGTCGCCCTTGAAGCGGACGACGGAAAACTCGGTTTCGGTGAGGCCCGGCTCGATATCGGTGACACGGACGTTCTTGCCCTGCAGATCCGAGCGGATGGCGAGGGCGAAATGCTTCACGAAGGCCTTGGTTGCGGCATAGACCGAGCCGCCCGGATAGGCGAATTCGCCGGCAACGGAGCCCAGTGTCACGACGTGCCCGCCACCGCGGGCAATCAGCCCGGGCAGCAGCAGGCGGACGGTGTAGACCAGACCCTTGATGTTGGTATCGATCATGGTGTCCCAATCATCGAGATCGGTCTCGGCCGCGGGCTGAAGGCCCAGCGCCAGCCCGGCATTGGCCAATACGATGTTGATGGCATCGAAGGGCGCGGGGATCGCGGCGACGGCCGCCTCCATCTGGGCGCGGTCGCGCACGTCCAGCTCCATGATATGGCACTTGTCGGCGCCAAGCTCGGCCTGCAGGGCCTTGAGGCGATCGCCGCGGCGACCCGTGGCGATGACCTTGCCGCCCGCCGCGACATAGCGCCGTGCCGCCGCCGCCCCGAAGCCGGATGTGGCGCCGGTGATGAAGACGACAAAGGTGCTGGGGTCGAGCAGGGGATACATGGCGATGTCCGGAGCGATGGGGAAGTCGAGGAGAGCGGCAGGGTGGACCCGCGCGGGCCGGATGGTCAACCGGGTGCACCCATTTGCCTGCGCCGCGCGTTGATATGGAAGGGAGACGAGAGATGAAACCTAAGGACAGCAGCGTTGGCGACAAGCCCGGCCCCATGACGCAGCGGGGTCCGGACGGACGCGCGCACGAAACGCCGGAAATGGAAACCCGGGCACACGACGCCCAGCGCGAAGCCGCCAGGCCGGTTCCGCGGCCGCCCATAACGGCCCCCGACTAGCCCGAGCCTTTCCAACGTTACCAAGTCCTAACGTGAAAAGGGGCAGCGGCCGCATTACATTGGTGCCGATCAGAAATCTGCGGGACCGGGCGGTTGAGAACGTTTATGAAGTGGCTTGCTGTGCTGGTGGTGCTGGGTGGCGCAGGGAGCGCCGCCTGGTGGTACTTCCTTGAAACACCGCAGGCGGCGGTGGTGCCCAGCACGGTGGTGGTCGGCCGCGGAGACATCGAGACGACCGTGCTGGCCTCGGGCGTGCTGGAGGCCAATTCGCTGGTCAGCGTTGGCGCCGAAGTGTCCGGGCGCGTGCAGGCGGTGCATGTGGCGCTGGGACAGGAGGTGAAGGCCGGCGACCTGATCGCCGAGATCGACAGCCTCGACCAGGAAAATGCCGTCAAGACCGCGGAGGCTGTGCTGGCGGGCATCGAGGCGCAAAAGCGCAGCCAGCAGGCTA
>CAMLOA010000469.1 GCA_946481445.1 uncultured Devosia sp.
ATCGAGGACGAAGAGCGCCGGGCGGCCGAGCGCACCTATCAAGAGGCCCGTCCGCGTCGCTCCTCCAGCCGGCAGACACCGGCCGAGGCCGCAATGAACTCGCTCGCCCGAACCGTCGCCAACCGCCTGGGGGATGCGTTGGTGCGCGGTATCCTGGGCGGATTGAAGCGGGGACGATGATGATGGAGCCCACTTTGGCATCGCCAGTCCTCGCAGTCTTCGCCTCGGACAAGGGGCCGGGGGACGCGGAGCGCGCTTCCTTGATGAGCCAGGCCGGCACGTTCTTCGCCAAGCGCGGCGCGCGGATCGTCGCCATCGCCGAGAAGGGCATCATTCCGGTCCCTCTCATCACCGCTGCCCGCGCGGCCGGAGGCTCCGTCCAGATCGTGGCGGACACCACGATCAGCATGCCACCGGCCCTCAGCGGGGTGACCATGGAGGTCCTCGCCACCCCCGCCGAACGGCTTGCGCGCATCGCGCAGCTTGCGGACGCATTCGTGGCATTGCCGGGTTCGCTGGCCTCGGCCACTGCGCTATTTGGAACCTGGTCGTCGGCGCGCACGAGCGGGCAGCTGCGCCCCTTGGTCATGCTCAATCGCCATCGGGCATTTGAAGTCTTGCGTGGTTATGCCGCCGACGTGCTGTCGCCAGGCCTGCCGGGCCATGAGCGCGTGGTGCAGTTCGCGGACAGCATAGAGGACCTCTGGAACCGCGTGAGCCGCATGGTGGCCGAGGCTCGCTAGCCGTCGAGACCCGGATGGCGCGGCTTGCGCCGATCGGGGAAGAGTTGGACGACATTGTCGGTCGACCGCCGCGCGGGCACCGGCTGCGGTACGGGCATCGCACCGCGATTGCGCCGCTCCGGGCCCCGATAGCCGCCCAGCACGCCGACAACGCTCCTGGTTCGCAACCGCGCCTGGATGCGTTGCAGCAGGTGGCGGGGTGACATTGGCTTGACGATGACTTCGTCAATGCCTGCACTGATCGCCTGATGGCGCATTGGCGGCGTGATGCCCCGCGTCAGGGCTATAACCGGCACGTCCTGGGAGACCAGGCTGCCGTCGAGGCGGATGCCCTCCACCATTTCGTAGGCAGGGCGCCCGTCCCGGTCGAAGTCGCACACCAGCATGTCGAGCGGCGCGATGCGCATATAGGCGAGGAGTTCCACCTCATCGACGAACTGGCGGACCTTGAGGCGCGAGTCGCCAGCCACCACCATCGCCAGAAGCGAGGTCAGCGCAGGGTTGGCCGCGATGATGGCAACGACCTTGGCCGGCTCGGACACGTTGTGGTTCCCCCGAATAGTAAACGATCCGTTACCACGCTCGAACGAGGGGTTGAAGGGGGCGGTTCCACAAATGGCTAATTGGCGGGGGAAAGCACCGGCCCTTGCTCAGATTATTGTATCTGTTGGAAAAATTTCCCGCGTGATGCGGCGGTGAAATTCCCATGAAAAGGCCCGGGGCATGCCCCGGGCCTTGCCGCATGATATCCTGGATAAAGGCCTAGAGGGCCTCCTCGAACATCTGCTCCACGTGTTCCCAGTTCACCAGGTTGTCGAACCAGGCCTCGAGGTATTTCGGGCGGGCATTGCGGTAGTCGATGTAATAGGAATGCTCCCAGACATCGACGCCCAGGATCGGCTTGCCGCCATGGACCAGCGGCGACTCGCCGTTGGGGGTCTTGGAGACTTCCAGCTTGCCGTTCTTGACCGCGAGCCAGGCCCAGCCGGACCCAAACTGGGTCGTGCCGGCGGCGATGAAGTCGGAACGGAACTTGTCGAAGCCGCCCAGGTCGGAATCGATGGCCGCCTGCAGCTTGCCGGGCAGCTTGTTGCCGCCGCCATTTGGCTTCATCCAGTTCCAGAAGTGCACATGGTTGTAGTGCTGGCCGGCATTGTTGAACAGGCCCGCATTCTTGCCGTAGCTTTCCTTGACGATGTCCTCGAGCGGGAGGATTTCGAGGCCCGAGCCTTCGAGCAGCTTCTCGCCATTGGTCACATAGGCCTGGTGATGCTTGTCGTGGTGATATTCGAGCGTCTCGGCGGACATGTACGGGCCGAGGGCATCGTAGGCATAGGGCAGGGGCGGCAAGGTGAACTTGGTGGTCATTGTGGCCTCCGTTTCGGGTTAGACGCTAAAGGAATTCGGCCAAGCTCTATAGGCCGAATGTGACGGCGCAACAATCAGTTGGCCTTGAACGATCCTTCCAAACCGACAGCATTGAGCGCAAAGGCATAACACTCGGCGGTTTCCTTGATCCGGTCGAAGCGTCCGGAGGCGCCACCATGTCCCGCGCCCATATTGGTCTTGAGGTACAATGGCGCCTCTCCCGTCTTGGTTGCGCGCAGCCTTGCCACCCATTTGGCCGGCTCCCAATAGGTGACGCGCGGGTCGGTCAGACCTGCCAGTGCGAAGATGGGCGGGTAGTCCCTGGCCGCAACCTGCTCATAGGGCGCATAGGCCGCGATGCGGGCAAAGTCCTCGGGCGATGCCAGCGGGTTGCCCCATTCGGGCCATTCCGGTGGCGTGAGCGGCAGCGTCTCGTCGAGCATGGTGTTAAGCACGTCAACGAAGGGGACCTGCGCGAGAATACCGCCCCAGAGGTCAGGCCGGAGATTGGCAATGGCGCCCATCAGCATGCCACCGGCCGAACCGCCCTGGGCCACGATTCGACCCCTGGCCGTATAGCCCTGCGCGACCAGCATTTCGGCGGCGGCGAT
>CAMLOA010000470.1 GCA_946481445.1 uncultured Devosia sp.
GGTGGCGGGCCTGGCCATTGCAACGCTGGGCACGGGGCCGGCGGGCCTGGCGGCGGCGCTGGCGAGCCTGGTGCTGGGCCTGGGCGCCGGCCTGGTCCTGGCCGGCCAGCGAGACCGGCGGGAACAGGAGACACTGGTCTCGGTGGCATTGGCGGCCGGGCTTACCGAGCGCACCAGCGAACCGCTGACCATTGCCGGCGTGGTGGCGCGGCTGGCCGGACGGCTCGAAAAGGCCCACCACTTCCGCAGTGCCATTGCGGCCCTGCATCAGCCGGCCCTGGTCGTGGACGAGACCGGGACCATCGTGGCCGTGAGCGCGGGGACGACGGCACTTGCCCCCGCCGCGGTGGAAGGGGCAACGCTCGATGCGGTCTTCGGGCCCGGCTATCTCAATGCCGGCGGCGGGGCCGCCGACGAGGCCATGACCGTGCTGGGCGGGCGGCGCTTTGCGGTGCGGCGGATGCCGCTGGCCGCCAACCGCTTCGTGCTCGAGCTGGTTCCTGCGGGCGTCTATCTGGAGGATGACGACCTGGACGCGTTTGCCACGGCCCTCGCCAGCGGGCAGACCAGTTTCCGCTTCGAGAGGACTGCCCTGCTGCGCAACCCGGCCCTGCAGACGCTCGATGGGGCCATGGCCAGCATCGATGCGGGCCTGGTGCAGCTCGACCGCGTGGCAGCGGGCCACGACGAATTGCCCGATGCCCTGGCCGGACCGCTCGGATCGGTGGCGCGCCGTCTCAATGATTTTGTCGGGGCGCTGGTTGAGCAGGTGGCCGAAGAGCAGGCGCTGCGGCGCGATCTCGAGGAGCGCCTGGGCGCCGTTGGCCGCCTGCTGTCCGAATTCGAGGCGCGAGCCCGCCAGATGGGCGCCATGGGCTCCGAGAGCCGCGAGGATGCGGACCTGACCGGGCAGGCGCTCGAGGCCGGGGGGCACAGGGTGCGGCAGGCCGTGGCGCTGGGGCGCGACGCCCGCATTCTGGCCAGCGAGGCCGAACTGGCGGCGCGGCGGACCCATGCCGTGGTGGGTGACATCGACCGGATGACGACCGAGATCGACAAGATGGTGCAGGCCATCGAGGACGTTTCGTTCCGCACCAATCTCCTGGCGCTCAATGCCGCCGTGGAAGCGGCGCGGGCCGGCGAGAAGGGCGCCGGCTTCGCCGTGGTCGCCGACGAGGTGCGCCAGCTCGCCCAGCTCACCAACCGCTCGGCCAAGGATATCCGGTCCGTCGTCAAGAACGGCCGGGCCTATGCCGAAACCGGCGTCGCCGAGGCGCAGTCCCTGCAAAAAATGATGGCCGATCTCGAGGCGCATTTACGCAATCTAAGTAATGAAACCGACACTATCGCGGCGACACTGGACGAAGGTGGAGCGGCGCTGCGGCGCCTGACCGGCCGGATGGCGTCGCTCGGCGAGCAGGACAGAAGTCCGGCGCGCGCGGCCGATGTTCCGGCAAAGAGGTTGCAGCTCGCCGCCCGTCCCTAGGCGAACGGGGTATGCCGCATATGGAACAGGGAGAAATCTCCCTCAGCGACCGCGAGTTCTCGCGGATCAAGAACCGGGTCTATCAGGTTGCCGGAATCTCGCTGAGCGATGCGAAACGAACGCTGGTAGTGTCCCGCCTATCCAAGATCGTGCGCGGTCTGGGCCTTGCCAGCTTCGACGCCTATGTCGACTACCTCGAACGCGGCGGCACGGCGGCGGACGGCCAGGACTTCGTCAACGCGCTCACCACCAATCTCACCCGCTTCTATCGGGAAGATCATCACTTCGAGCACCTGCGCTCCTATGTGGGGGCGCTGATCGCCGAAAAGCCGCGCGGCAGCCGCCTGCGCATCTGGTCGGCGGGATGCTCCACCGGGCAGGAGCCCTATACGATCGGCATGGACCTGCTCGGCGCCCTGCCCGAACTCAAGCGCTGGGACTTCAAGATCCTGGCCACCGATATCGATACGGCCGTGATCGCCAAGGCGGCGCGCGGCATCTATCCGGAAAACGAACTTTCGGGCCTGTCGTCCGAGCGGGCGCGGCCCTTCCAGCGGGTCGGTGACGGCACGATAAGGGTGCCCGAGGCCGTGCGCGAACTGGTGTCCTTCAAGCCGCTCAACCTCATCGGTCCCTGGCCGATGAAGGGCCCGTTCGACGCCATCTTCTGCCGCAACGTGGCGATCTATTTCGACAAGCCGACCCAGGGCGAGGTCTTCGGCCGCTTCAGCAAGCTGCTGGCGCCCGAGGGCTTTCTCTATATCGGACATTCAGAAAATGTCGGCTCGGGCGGTGAGGGATTCCGCCTGGTCGGAAAGACCATCTACCAATCCAAGCAGAAACTGAACAAACGAGAAGCAGCATGAGCATCAAGGTCCTGGTCGTCGACGATTCGGCGCTGATCCGCGAGGTGCTGACCCGCATGCTGTCGCGCGATGGCGACATCACCGTGGTGGGGACCGCCACCGATCCGATCGACGCGCGCGAGAAGATCAAGGCGCTCAACCCCGATGTGGTGACGCTCGACATCGAAATGCCCAACATGAACGGGCTGCAATTCCTCGAAAAGCTGATGCGTCTGCGGCCCACTCCGGTGGTCATGGTCTCCACGCTGACCAAGAAGGGGGCCAGCGAGACGCTGCTGGCGCTCGAACTGGGTGCGGTCGACTTCGTGGCCAAGCCGAGTGCCGAATTCGAGGGCGGCATCGACGCCTTCGGGGCCGGCCTGCGCGACAA
>CAMLOA010000471.1 GCA_946481445.1 uncultured Devosia sp.
GCCCGGTGAAGAGCAGCACCATCATGGTGGCGAACATGAACAGGGTGATGAGTTCGGGTGTCATGCGATCGGCCTGCCTCTCGCCTGGGCAATGTCACGGATGAACTGCGCGATCAGCTGCAGCAGCATGAGGAAGATGCCGATGGTCATGGCGACCTTGACCGGCCAGAGCACTGGCGACCAGGCCGAATAGTTCTTCTGGTTGTACTGGATGGCATACTGCGTGCTCGACAGGGCGCCCCACAGCAGGACACCGAGGAAGAAGATGACGAACAGGAGGGTGAAGCCATCGACCGTGGCGCGACGCCTGGGCGGCAGCCGGCCGTAGAAGAGGTCCATGCGCACATGGGCGTCCTGCTGCAGCGAGTAGGCGCCACCCAGAAGGTAATAGGCTGAGAGCAGGAACTGCGTCATCTCCAGCGCCCAGTTCACCGGTGCACCGAAGACCGCGCGCGAAATGGTGGACCAGAGCATGATGGCGGCCATGACGAAGAAGAGCGCCATGGCGAACCGCCCGACCACCCGGTTGATGCGATCAACCCCTTTGACAAAGAGCACTAGCGGTTTTGGCACTGGGCGAATTCCTGTCTCATTGTCATCTGTGCCTCCGGCTAGGCGCTGCGCGCCTTGCGGGCGTTTTCCAGACACCGCGCCAGCCGGTCCGCCCAGAAGGCCACCCCTGCCGGCTGCAGTATCTCGTCGTTGCGGATCTCGATCATCGTCGCTTCCAGCCCGTGCCCGTCGCCATGCTTCTCGAGGGTCAGCGTGACGCCATTGAGTGCGGCATAGGGCTCGTTCCACCCCACGGCCATGTCAGGGTCCTCGGCCTTGAGTGCCGAAAATACCGCCCGCGTGAATCCGGTGTCCTGACCATGGATCAACCCGATCGGCCAGGGCCGCGCCACGCCCAGATAGACCGGCGTGAACGAATGCATGCAGACCAGTATGGTGTCCCGCCCGGCATGGCGGCGCGCTTCGAGCAGCGTCTCGATGGAGGCGTGATACGGCCGGTGGTACTGATCGATCCGGTATTGCCGCTCCTCGGGGGAGAGATTCTCGTTGGCGGGAATGCGGGTTGCTTCCGACAGCGTCCAGATCAAGTCGGGTGCGTCCAGGGCCCGGTTGCAGTCTATGACCAGCCGGGAAACGGTGGAGTGAACCAGCGGTGCATCAAGCGCTTCGCTGAGGAGCCGGCTGACGGCGAGTGCCCCGGGGTCCCAGGCGATGTGGCTGAGCCGCTCCACCGCGGAAAGCCCCATGTCGCCGTAGCGCGCGGGGATGCGGTTGGACGCGTGGTCGCACACGATGACGAAGGGCGAGGCGCCCCGTGCATTGGTGACCAGAACCGGTTTGTCGTCCGATGCGTCCACTTGACCCCTGCGCAGGTCCGGTTAACTTCTGTATCAGTAGTTTCATAATCGCGTATTCTGTCAATGCTGAAATCAAAAATTCAGGGGCTGGAATGGACGGCAAGCCGGTCGCAGCGCGCATACACGACGCCATCCATCGCCTGACGGCCGCCGAAAAACGGGCGGCGCGCGGGCTGCTGGGCGCCTATCCCATCATGGGGCTGGCGCCAGTGGCCGAATTCGCGCAGGCGTCGGGTGCCAGCTCGGCAACCGTGCTTCGCTTCGTTTCCCAGCTCGGCTTCCGATCCTATCCCGACTTCCAGCGCGCGCTGCGCGAGGAGCTGGAGGAGCGCTCCAAGTCTCCACTGCAGCGCGGGCAACCCGACGGCGTCCCGGCAGGTGCCGAGAATTTCCTGGACCGCTTTCTGGGCCAGGCGGCCGAGAACCTGGCCATGTCGGCCGGCCTCATTCCCCCATCCGAATTCGAGGCGGTGTGCGAGCGCCTGGCCGAGGCCAAGGGAGCCTGCTACCTCGCCGGTGGTCGCTTCACCGATTTCCTGGCCGGCTACCTGGAGGCGCATCTGCGGCTGATCCGGCCCGGCGTGCGGCGGCTCGACGGACGCCTCGCGACCCGGATCGACCAGATGATCGACGTCCGGGCGGGGGACCTGGCCATCATCTTCGATGTGCGGCGCTACGACCCCAGCCTCATGGACATGGCCGCCGACCTCTCGGCGCGCCGGGCGCAGGTCGTCCTGCTGACCGACGAGTGGATGAGCCCGGTCAACCGCTATGCCAAGCTGGTGCTGCCATGCCGCACGGAAATGGGCCGAACCTGGGACGCCAATGGCGCCCTGTTCAGCCTGGTGGAAGCCATCATCGCGCGTACCACCGAGCTGAGCTGGGCAACGGCCAGCAAACGCATGGGGGCAGTGGAAAAGGGGTAGCTGGGCGGGGGCGCGGACCGGCCGCGCCTGCCCGCCATGCCCGTCATTCGCCCTTCTTGAGCGCCAGGAAATCGCTGGCGGAGAGGCGGGTATTGCCGTCGATGTCGCCGATCGCGCTCGAATCCTTGTCGGCATAGTCGAGTGCGTGCAGCACCGACTGGATCACGGCGATGCGTCCGCGCTTCTTGTCGTTGGTCCGTACCACCGTCCAGGGCGCGTGCGGGCAATCGGTGCGGGCGAGCATGACATCACGTGCCACCGAATAGGCATCCCACTTCTGAAGTGCGTCGAGATCGATGGGTGACAGCTTCCACTGCTTGAGCGGGTCATGCCGGCGATCGTGGAAGCGCTTGAGCTGCATTTCGCGGCCGATCGAGAGCCAGAACTTGAACAGGTGGATGC
>CAMLOA010000472.1 GCA_946481445.1 uncultured Devosia sp.
CCGCATACTGCAGGTCGACGGTGTAGCCCTTGGCCTCGAGGGCCGCCTTCAGCTCGTTGCCGTCCGAAATCCAGCGCAGCGACGACTGGGTCGGCATGGCAATGCCGATCTGGCCCTTGTCCTGCGCGAAGACCGCGGTCGAAGCAGTCAGCGCCATGGCGCCGACGGCGAGCACGGTGGCAAGCGTCTTGAAAATCTTCACGTCTCGACTCCCTTTGTACTTTCGAGTTCAGAAGCTTTGATGGTCGTCAGGGGAGAAGCCGCGGACGCACGACGATGCGCTGCCAGGGCGGCAGCACCACCCCGGTTGGGCACACGGACAAACCGAGCGGACACCCGAGGGCGCGCGGCCAGTCTTTCCTGCATGAAGTCCTCCTGCATGACGGCTGATGCCGTCCGGGCCCTCCCAAGCCCACGGGCCGGAACCTAAGATAGTCAGATACGTGTTGTAAAGCGCGAACAGGCGCGTCATACATTTTTTTCGAGTATCGAATATTAACGATACCTCAGCCATACGGGCGGTTGCGGTGCCGGCCCGTCGAGGCTATCTTGCCCGCGCCTCGACGCCAGGGGGCACAACCAGACCCCAAAGGGGCGGTGCCAAGCGTCAAGGTATCTGATAAGTCGGGAGGGCTTTCGTGTCCGATGAGGAGGGGCGGCCGGATCAGGCGACGGCTGCAGGTGCCGTCGCAGATGATCTGGCACAGATGATACTGGGGGAGATGGCGCCCGGCGCCAGCCTGCCGAGCGAGGCCGATCTGGCCCAGCGCTACGATGTCAGCCGGCTCACCATCCGCGAGGCGGTCAAGCTGCTCGAAGGGCGCGGCCTGCTCATGCTGCAGCGCGGTCGCAAGGCCGTGGTGCGTGAGCCCGACGGCGCCGCCTTCGCTGATTTCCTCACCTCCATCATCCGCTATGACACCAAGGGCCTGTTCGACCTGGTCGAGGTCCGCCTGTCGCTCGAGGTGCAGTCGGCGACCCTGGCCGCCAAGCGCGCCACCCGCGCCGGCATCGCCGCCATCGAAAGCGCGCTGCAGGGCATGCGCGATACCGTGGCACCCATCGGCGAGGAGATGACGCCGGAGCAGGAGACCGCCTTTCACAGCCATGACGTCGGTTTTCACGAGGCCGTCGCCCTGGCCAGCGGCAACCGCGTCCTGGGCTATCTGTTCGAGGCGATGGCGCAGCCGCTCAAGGAGGGCTTCTTCATCAGCCGCCGCGGGCATGAGCGGCGCGGCCATACTCTGCACGACACCATCGAGGCCCATCAGCGCGTGCTCGATTGCATCAAGGCGGGCAATGGCCGCGCCGCCGGCGAAGCCATGCGCCTCCATCTCAAGGACACCGAGCGCGATATCCGCGCCGCGCTGAGCCAGCTTGCCCTCAGGCCCGGACCGCGTGGATGAAACGCACAAGACGCCTTGCAGCCCGCCACCGCATGGCCGAATACTCAGCCAAACCTGCGGAACCCCTCCATGGCACCAAGACCGGATAGCTCTACGACAAGGCTGGATGATGCGGCGCGGGCCGGCTGGCTCTACTACGTGGCCGGTAACACGCAGGAAGAGATTGCCAGCAAGCTCGGAATCTCGCGCCAGTCCGCGCAGCGCCTGGTGTCACTGTCGGTCAGCGAGGGGCTGATCAAGGTTCGGCTCGATCATCCCATCGGGCGCTGCATGGACCTGGCCGCCCGCCTCAAGTCCCGCTTCGCGCTCGACCTCGTGGAGGTCGTACCCTCCGATCCGGCCAGCGAATCGACCACGATCGGGGTGGCCGAGGCCGCAGCCGCCGAAATCGAGCGCTGGCTGCGCCGGGCCGACCCCATCGTCATGGCCATCGGCACCGGCCGCACGCTCAAGGCCGCCGTCGAACAGCTCATGCCCATGGAGTGCCCGCACCACAAGGTGGTCTCGCTCACCGGCAATATCGCCCCCGATGGCTCCGCCGCCTATTACAACGTCATCTTCAACGTCGCAGACACGGTCAAGGCTCGCTCCTTCCCCATGCCCCTGCCCGTCATCGCCTCCTCGGCCCGCGAGCGCGAACTGCTGCATGCCCAGCCCATGATTCGCGAAACCCTGGCCCTGGCGGCCAAGGCCGACGTCACCTTTGTGGGCGTGGGCGATATCGGCCCGGATGCGCCGCTCTACCTCGACGGCTTCATCACCGACGCCGAGCTCAAGGCCCTGCAGAAGGCCGGCGCCGTCGGCGAGGTGTGCGGCTGGGCCTTCGATGCCGATGGCCGCATGGTCGAAGGACTGACCAATGAGCGGGTCGCCTCCGCGCCGATTCCCTCGCGCGAGCAGGGCCTGGTTGTAGCAATCGCCATGGGCAAGAGAAAATTGCCCGGCATAAAGGCGACGCTCAATCGCCGCCTGGTCAATGGCTTGATCACCGACGAAAAGACCGCCGAAGGCCTGCTGAACCTCCCGTAAGGCATTGCATAAAATCACGGAATAGAAGCCGCAGCCACGCGGCTGTGGCACGAGCCTCACCCGGCGCGTGCACAGCCCGCTAGACTTTGCCGCCCAGTTTGTGAGTATTTGCTCATTACCGAGACAAATGCCCGTTTCGGTTACTGGGAGGAATACCGATGAAACTGACACCCATTCTCGTGGGCGCCTTCACCCTTGCGCTGGTGGCTTCCGCCTCCGCGCAGACGCTCACCATCGCCACCGTGAACAATGGCGACATGA
>CAMLOA010000473.1 GCA_946481445.1 uncultured Devosia sp.
GAAGAGGTCGCAGCCCTCCGCCTCGATGCGGCTGCCGTCGGCCGCCGTGCCGGAGAAGGTCCATTCGGAAACGCCGCGGTCCCCGTCGGCAAAGTGGCTGTGGTTGCCCCATTCGGCGTCGGGCATCGCCTTCCACACACCGCTGAAAGCATCGGCGATCGCCTGGTGCCCGGTGAAGCGGACGCCGTAGACTTCCGGACCGCCGACCGCATTGAAGACACAGTCCTCGGCGAAGAAATGCATGACCCCGTCGATGTCGTGCCGGTTGAAGGCGTCGAACAGGGATTTCAGGTCGGTTGCGGTCAAAGTCATCGTCATGTCCTCTGGCTTGTCGGAAGGCATGGCTCCGCCGGGGACGGCGGATGCCGTCCTTGAGGGCCGCCATGGCCGGTGTCGAATGGAGTGGCGGGGCTAGATGCGCCCCTTCCAGGGGATCAGCACCTTCTCGAGGTAGCGGATCAGAAGGTCGAAGGCGAAGGCGAAGACGCCGATGATGAGGATGCCCATGATCACGGTATCGCTTTCGAGGTTTTCGGCCGCGTTGAGCACCATGAAGCCGAGGCCGCGGTTCGCCGCCACCATTTCGGCGGCCACCAGCGTCGTCCAGCCGACGCCGATGCCGATGCGCATGCCGGTGAAGATTTCCGGCAGCGCGGCCTTCATGATCACCTGGCTGATGACCTGTCCGCGGGTGGCGCCCATGGCATAGGCGGCGTGGATCTGCTCCGTCGAGACCGAGCGCACCCCGGCCCGCGCGGCGATCGCCATCGGGGCGAAGATCGCCAGGTAGATCAGGAACACCTTCGGGAATTCGCCGATGCCGAGCCAGATGATGACCAGCGGCAGGTAGGCGAGCGGCGGCAGCGGGCGGTAGAATTCGATGATCGGATCGAACAGGCCGCGCACGAACCGGTTGACGCCCATCAGGACGCCGATCGGCACGGCCGTGACGAGCGCCAAAGCAAAGGCGCCGAAGACGCGGCCGATACTGGCCAGCGTGTGCTGCCAGAGCGTGGAGTTCGAAACCCCCTCGGTCAGCGCCAGCATGAACTTGTCCCAGACCGCCAGCGGCGAGGGCAGGAACAGCGGCTTGACCCAGCCCGATTCCGTGACGAGGAACCAGAGCGCGATGAGCACGGTGGCGGTCGTCAGGCTGATCAGCCCGCTGGCGCCATCGCCGGGGGCGCCGAAGATCTTGCCCGCCTTGGCGGGCTTGGCGCGGGTCACACGGTCAAGCATGGGCCACCTCCGGATTGCCGGACGCTCGCTCGTCGCCATAGATGATGCCCAGGACCTCTTCGCGCATGCGGATGAATTCCGGGCTGGACTTGATGGCGCGGGCATTGCCCTCGGCGAGGAACCGGCGGTTGAAGTCGAGTTCGTAGGTATGGGTGATGCGGCCGGGGCGCGGCGACATGACGATCAGCCGCGAGCCGAGGAAGAGCGCTTCCTCCACGCTGTGCGTGATGAAGAAGAACATCTTGTTGGTGAGCTGCCAGACCTTCAGCAGCAGTTCCTGGATGGTCTCGCGCGTCAGCGCGTCGAGCGCCGCCATCGGCTCGTCCATCAAAAGCATGGCGGGGTCGCAGGTCAGCGCCCGGGCGATGCCGACACGCTGCTGCATGCCGCCCGAAAGATGGTAGATCATATGGTTGTGGAAATCCTGCAGCCCGACGAGGGCGAGGTTCTTGGCGGCCAGCTCCCGCCGCGTCGCCTTGTCGACGCCGCGCAGCTTGAGGCCGAATTCCGTATTCTCCATCACGTTCAGCCACGGCAGCAGCGCGTGTTTCTGGAACACCACGCCGCGTTCGGCGCCGGGACCGTTGACCCGGTGGTTGCCGAGCGAGATATCGCCATCCGACGGCGCCATGAAGCCGGCCATCAGGTTGAGCAGCGTCGTCTTTCCGCAGCCCGACGCACCGAGCGCGACGACGAAATCGCCGCTGTTGATGGTGAGGTTGACCCCCTTGAGGGCAATCACCGCCTGATCCGAGTAAAGCCCCGGATAGGTTAGACTGATGTTCCTGACGCTAAGCGTTTCCATGCGACATGCCTCCCTGCACCTCGGTCACGGGTCGTATAGAGTTTTCACGCAATTCCGAACGCAAGCCACCCACGCGCGGTTGCTGGAATTGCTCTATGCGATGAAGGTGGCACCGGCCGGACCATGCGGCCGGTGCAAGAGCGGCGGATGCGCGTTATTTCGCGGCCGCCTTGGCGAAATCGCCATTCACGAAAGGCGCATAGTCGTCGAGCGCCTTGCCGATCTGTTTCTGTTCGACGAGGAATTTCGCGCTCTCGTTGAGCGCGCGGGTCGCCCCGCCGCCGAGCCAGGTGTCGGATGCCTGTTCGTCGGCATTGGGGAAGGACAGCAGCCCCAGCGCCTCGACCGTGCTCGGGCCGTCGCCGCCGATGAGCTTCACGATGCCCTGGACCTGAGCCGAATCCACCGTCCACGCCGCCTTGTTGGCATTGTAGTCCGCATAGGACTGGGCGAGCACCTTGGTGAAGGCCTCCATGAATTTCGGGTTCTCCGCCGCCCAGGCCTTGTCGACGACCAGGCCGTCGAAGGTGGGCACGCTCGCCGCGCCGATGACCTCGCTGTCGGAGATCGTCGTGCCGGTCTTCTGGATTTCCGACAGCGCCGGCGGCCAGACATAGGCGGCGTCGATATCGCCGCGCTGCCAGGCCGCGA
>CAMLOA010000474.1 GCA_946481445.1 uncultured Devosia sp.
CTAGCAGCGGGGTCGGCCGGAGCCATTTCATTGGTGGGAGCGGCAGCCGGATCGGCCGGGGCTTCGGTCGCGGGAGCCGCAGGATCGGCGGGGGTCTCTGCCGGTGCGTCCTGAGCGACGGTGCCCGCGGTCATCAACACTGCGAGCGCCGTAGTGGTCAGCAGGGTGCGGATCATTGTAGTCTCCGTTGGTTCATTGTTGAGATGAACGGGTCGCGCGACACGAAACTTGCCGGTGGAGTGCCGTGCGACCCATTGATGACCCGACAACGCCTCGAACACGCGAGACGTTCCCCGAACGATTTAAGCCTCACGGGGGAACCAGAATTGAAAGGGCCGGCTCTGCCCGAAGGCGGCCGGCCCCTTCCGCCTCCCTGGCGGTTGGTGTTCTTGGAGGTCCGCGCCGCGTGCATTCTCGCGCGCAAGGCTCCCGACATGGACCACGATAGCGCACCGGGCGGGGCAGGGCAGCCCGGGGCGGGTTAATGCGTTAGCGGGGGGTTAACCGGCCGTCATCACCGCCGTGTCGCGATCGTAGGTGCGCATGGCGCGATGGGGCATGCCGCCATCGGGGAATTCGGGGCCGAAGGCGACGAATCCGAGCTTTTCGTAGAAGCCGAGCTTGTCCGACTGGGCCGTGAGGTAGAAGCGGTCGCGCCCCCGCGCCCGGGCATCCTCCATCGCGGCCAGCATCATCTGCCGGGCGATGCCGTGGCCGCGAAAGGCCCGGTGTACGGCCACCCGCCCGATCTTGCTGTGTTCGGGCAGGTCGATGACCCGCAATGTCCCCACCACCTCCCCATCCAGGATGGCGACCAGGTGGATGGCGGTCAGATCATAGGCGTCGTGCTCCTCGGCTTCGGGTACGTTCTGCTCGCGGACGAAGACATCGCGGCGCAGGGCAAAGGCGGCGTTGCACAGGGTGGAGAATGGCGGAACGACAAGGATAGTGGGTGCCATCGAAACCTTTCGCGGACAGGCGGCTATTGTATGCGCTGATAGGTGCTGGTGCATGCGCTGGCCGGCGACGACATGGCGCAGACATTGTCCATCAGCACCATGGTCGAGCCGTCGAGCCCAAGCACCTTGAGGTTGGAATTGGGCGGCTTGGTCATCGGGTTGCCCTGATAGACCTTGGGCTCGTAGTCGTAGACGACCAGCCTGAGCGTATCGGGCGGGTAGAAGGCCGCTTCGCCCGACTGATAGGTCTGGTAGTTGTAGCCCTCAACCGTCGTGAGCGAGGCCGTGAGTGCATATTGCCCATTGACGATGGTGAGCTGGAACTCGCCCAGCCCGTTGACCTGCTGCTGGCGCGCATACCACACGCCGTCGAACTGCTGGGCCGCGGCAGGCGCCGCCAATGCCAGCAGACCAAGTACCGTGACAAGCCGTTTCACCCTTTCCTCCCCGGGCAGGACGTCTGCGGCACGATAGTATCACGGCCGGTCGGCGGCGCCATTGCCAGATGCGCCATGCACGAGGTCATGCACGAAGGCGAGCTTGCCGATCACCTGCGGCGTGAGGATGAAGGGATAGGCGTCGGGATGGCCCATGGCCCGGTTGAGGTTGTTGAGCATGGAGGCCAGCGGAATCCAGTTGTCGACGATGGTCTGCACGCGCGCCTCCGCATAGGGGTCGAAATCGAGGTGCACGGCCAGGCTCGTGTCCTCGGTGCGCGGCCGGGCGCGCACGCCGAAGGCGGCGCCCATCTCCACTGTATCGGTGATGTGCAGATAATGGGCGAAGGTCTCGGCGAAATCCTCCCATGGATGGGCCGTGGCATAGGCGCTGATATGGGTCTGGGGCCAGCCCATCGGGGCGCCATTGGCGTAATAAGCCTGCAGCGCCATGCCATAGTCGGCGCTTTCGTCGCCGAACAGGGCACGGAAGCGGCCCTGGGCCGGCTGGCCGGCAACCAGCAGGTCCCAATAGTGGTGGCCGATCTCGTGGCGGAAATGGCCCAGCAGGGTGCGATACGGCTCGCCCATGCTGGTGCGACGGGCCTCGCGTTCCGCATCATCCGCTTCGGCCAGGGCGATGGTGATGATGCCGCTGTCGTGCCCGGTCAGGACCGGTCCCGGAGCGATCGGCATGTCGGCCAGGAAGCGGAAGGAGAGCCCGTGCGCAGCATCCTCGCTGCGCGTATGCAAGGGCAGGCGAAGCCGGAGCAGGGAATAGAACAGGCGCTTCTTGGCCCGCTCGATGACCTGCCATCGGCCCAGGTTGAGCGCATCGTCGATGGCGGGAATGGTTTCGTTGTGGCGACACGCGGCGCAGTAGACGTCGCCGCCGGGGCTGGCCGGGATCAGCCAGTTGCAGGCGCCATGCGCCGCATTGGCGCAGAAGACATAGGCGTCGTCAGGGAAGGCCGGGGTGGACCATAGTCCGCCATCCTCGACCAGCGACACCAGGGCATTGTGCTGGGGAATATAGCCCAGCTGGTGGCCGCAGCGTTCGCACAGGGCATTCTCGAAGTAGACGGTGTTGCCGCAGTGGTCGCAGGTGAAGAGTTTCATGTGAGGCCCCGATTGACGCGGCAGTACAATGGCGGGGACCGCGCCGGGTTCCCGGCCATGCGCAGGCGCCGCCTGGGACGCGGTTATCGCATGGCTGGACGGACCCCGAGACGGCTTTCGCCCCGAAAGTAAAAAATAGTGAGACGGAAACCGCCTCGGGGCGCCGGTTTTTGGAACT
>CAMLOA010000475.1 GCA_946481445.1 uncultured Devosia sp.
TGCCTGGGCGGCGATCCCGATCGTCACGCCCACATGGCGCGCGGCGGCAATCGCTAGGGCGGCGTTGTCGATCTGGTGCAGGCCGGGCAGGCCGGGCAGGGGCAGGTCGAGCGTGCCGGTCTGGTCGGTGAAGAGCAGGCGCCCGCCCTCCACCCGGGCGGAGAAATCGGGGCCTTGCCACAGCGGGAGCACGCCTAGACCGGCCGAGGTTGTGGCGAGGACGTCGCGCGCTTCAGGTCGCTGGATGCCGATGACGGCGGCAGAGCCGCGCTTTAGGATACCGGCCTTGGCACTGGCGATCTCGCCCAGCGTCTGGCCGAGGAATTCCTGGTGGTCCATGTCGATCGGCGTGATGATCGTGCCCAGGGGCCTGGCAACCACATTGGTGGTGTCGTAGCGCCCGCCCAGGCCGGTTTCGAGCAGCAGGAAATCGGCAGGGGTTTCGGCGAACAGTTTCAGCGCCGCAGCCGTGGTGATCTCGAACAGGGTGATGCCGGCGCCGCCATTGAGCGCCTCGACCTCCTGCAATGTCGCGTTGAGACGGCGCGTCGATACCAGCTTGCCCGCCAGACGGATACGCTCGTTGAACCGCACCAGGTGGGGCGAGGTGTAGACGTGGACGCGCAGTCCGGCCGCTTCACGAAAGGCGCGCAGGTAGGCAATGGTGGACCCCTTGCCATTGGTCCCGGCGACATGAATGACCGGCGGCAGGCGGTCCTGCGGGCGTCCGAGACGATCGAGCAGGGGCTCGATGCGCTCGAGGCTGAGGTCGATCAGCTTGGGGTGCAATCCGGCCAGCCGCTTGAGGATCGCGTCGGTTCGGGACAAGGCGGTCTCCAATCGAGGTGCAGCCTCGATCCAGGGACCGGGGCTGCGGATTTGCCGTAAGACTGTCGGGCTAGGCCGCCAATTCGCCGTGCGGATCGAGCACGAACTTGACGGCTGCGCCCTGATCAAAGGTCTCGTAGCCCTGCGCGGCATCCTCCAGCGAGATGACGCGCGCATTGACGATGTCGGCAATGGGCAGTCGGTCGTGCAGGATGGCCTGCATGAGCTGGCGATTGTATTTCAGCACCGGGGTCTGGCCGGTGTGGAAGGACTGCGCCTTGGCCCAGCCGAGGCCGAAGCGCAGGGACAGGCTGCCATGCTTGGCAGCGCTGTCGACAGCGCCCGGGTCCTCGGTGACGTAGAGGCCCGGTATGCCGATGGACCCGGCGGGGCGGGTGATCTGCATCATCTGGTTGAGCACGATGGCGGGCTGCTCGCCACCGGAATGACCGCGCGCCTCGAAGCCGACAGCGTCGATGGCGCTGTCCACTTCATCCGAACCGGTGACCTGCGCGATCATGTCGCCCAGGCGGTCGCTCTTGGACAGGTCGATGGCCTCGAAGCCCATTTTGGCAGCGTGGGCCAGACGGTCCTTGTTGAAGTCGCCGATCATGACCACGGCGGCGCCCAGGATGCGGGCAGAGGCGGCCGCCGCCAGACCCACCGGACCGGCACCGGCCACATAGACGGTCGAGCCGACACCGACGCCGGCCTTGACTGCCCCATGAAAGCCGGTCGGCAGGATGTCGGACAGCATGGTGAGGTCGCGGATCTTGCTCATGGCGCGATCGCGATCGGGGAATTTCAGCAGGTTGAAATCGGCATAGGGCACGGTCACATAGCGTGCCTGCCCACCGATCCAGCCGCCCATGTCGACATAGCCATAGGCGCCGCCGGCGCGGGCCGGATTGACGGTGAGGCAGACGCCGGTGTCCTGCGACTTGCAGCAGGCGCAGCGGCCACAGGCAACGTTGAAGGGCACAGAGACGATGTCGCCGACATCGAGCATTTCGACGTCGCGGCCTTTTTCGATGATCTGGCCCGTGATCTCATGACCGAGGACCAGGCCGGGCTCGGCCGTTGTGCGGCCGCGAACCATGTGCTGGTCGGAGCCGCAGATATTGGTCGAGATGACCTTCAGGATGACACCATGCTCGATGCGGCGGCCATCCGGCGCCGCCAGCTTGGCATCCTCGATATCACGCACTTCGACCTTGCCGGGTCCGACATAGACCACGCCTCGATTCCTGCTCATGTTAGTCCTCCTCGCTTCTGGTTGTGGGCCTGCCTCAGCATTCGGGCAGGTTGACCGCCAGTCCTCCCAGACTGGTTTCCTTGAACTTGGTATTCATTTCTTCGCCGGTCTGGCGCATCGCCTCGATGCAGTTGTCGAGCGGCATGAAATGTGAACCGTCGCCACGAAGGGCCAGGGATGCGGCGGCCACGGCCTTGGTGGCGGCGATGCCATTGCGCTCGATGCAGGGGACCTGAACGAGGCCCGCGACAGGGTCGCAAGTCATGCCCAGGTGATGCTCGAGGGCGATCTCGGCGGCATTCTCGACCTGCTCGGGCGTCCCTCCCAATACGGCGCAGAGACCGGCGGCAGCCATGGCCGCAGCGGAGCCCACTTCCCCCTGGCAACCGGCTTCGGCCCCCGAGATGGAGGCATTGTGCTTGATGAGGCCACCGATGGCGGCGGCCGTCAGCAGGAAGTCCGAGACCTTGCCCGGATCGGCGCCGTGGCAATGGTCGAGATAGTAGCGCAGCACCGAGGGCACCACGCCGGCCGCACCATTGGTGGGGGACGTGACGACCTGACCACCGGCTGCGTTTTCCTCGTTGACGGCCATGGCATAGACGCTG
>CAMLOA010000476.1 GCA_946481445.1 uncultured Devosia sp.
GTCGAAATAGTCGTTGCGCACGAAGCCCGAATTGCTGACGCCCTGGTTGATGACAACCAGGTTCGGGTCTTCGGCATAGAAGCGTTCCAGCGCCTTGCTGAGATCGATGGCCAGCGAATCCCCGAACACGGCCAGCCGGATGGCATTGGCTGCCTTCTCGACCTGTGGCTTGGGCGGTGGCAGGGCCGCCGGCGCCTGCTGGCGCGGCTTCTGGGGCTGTTGCACCACCGGCGCCGGCTCCGGTTCCTCGCCAAACAGCAGGTCGAACAGGGTGCGGCGCTTGGTCTCCTGCGCGACGACGATGACATCCTCGCTCTGGGCATAGGCCGGGGCCACGTCGACAATGACGAACAGGCCGATCAGCAGTGCCAGGACGATGCGAAACATGGCTCTCCCATAGCAAACCGGGGCGGTGAAGGCCATGCAATCGCCCCGATGTTATTGCGCTGCGGCGGCCAGCGCCTCGTAGCTGGCACGGGTGATGAACCCGTCCGCCACTTCGCCGCGCATGGCCTGGAACCGCGCATAGGCTTCCTGGCTGATGGGCCCCAGCCGGCCGTCCACGGCGCCCTGATAGAGGCCGAGCCGCATCAGGGCCTCCTGGATGGCGGTGCGCTGCGCCAGGTTGGGAAAGGCGGTGTTGCGCGGCCAGTCATCCACAAATGGTCCGCCACCCTTGAGCCGGTCGGTCATATGGGCCACGCTCATCGCGTAGCTGTCGGAAAAATTGTATCCCTTGAGCACCAGGTAATTGTTGGTCATCAGGAATTTGGGGCCGTCCTTGCCCGCCGGCACGTAGAGGAAGACGGGCAGGTTCGGGTCGGCGAACTGCCGTCCGGCCACCCGCGCAATGCCCCTCTCGGCAAAGAAGGCGACAGGCCGCAACTGCGTCCGCGTCGCCAGCAGGTAGTCGAACCCCTCAGGAACGACCACCTCCATCCCCCAATCGATGCCGGGCTGATAGCCGAGCCCCCGCAGGAACCGGGCGCTGGTGGCCAGCGCATCGGCCAGCGAATTGTGCAGGTCCACCTGCCCGTCCCCGTCGCCATCGGTGCCATGGGCGATGACGTTGGACGGGTTGACCTGAAGGTGGCCGATGGCCCCCGCCCACGATCCAACCAGTTGATTGGCCCCGAGCGGCCCGCGCTGCACCAGCAGCAGTGCCGCAATGAGGTCGGCTTCGTCCTCGGCCAGCCGGCTGCGTCGCTGATGCACCAGCGTCGCCAGTGATCGCACGATGGGACGGATCAAGCCGTCATTGCCGAGCACCGCTCCATAGTCGGTTTCCATCCCCCAGATGGCACCCAGTATGTAGGGATCCACGCCATAGGCCTGCCCGACGGCGGCGAAGAGATCGGCGTGGCGGGTCATGGCGTCCTTGCCACGCGCGATGCGGCCGGCGGTCACCCGCCCCTCGATATAGTCCCACATCGGGGTGGTGAATTCGGGCTGCGTGGTCACCAGGTCCGGCACGCGCGGATCAGGTGTCATGCCGGCCATCACCGCATCATAGGTCGCTGCACTCACCCCGCCCGCCAGGGCCTTGGCGCGAAACCCGGATATGAAGCTGTCGAAGCTCTCGACCGGCTGAGCGAAAGCCGGCATCGCAAACAGCAGGAAGATGGCGATGATCCGCATGTCTCCTGCCTCTTTGCGCGTTAGCGATTACGGGTGATCAGGTGCCTCTCCCAAGCATAGGCGGATTCGACGATTTCCATAAGGTCGTCATGCTGCGGCACCCATCCCAGGAGCGTGCGAACCTTTTCCCCCGTGGCGGTGATCGACGCCGGATCGCCCGGGCGGCGCGGGCCTTCATCGGCGCGGAAATGTACGCCGGATACGGCACGTACCGCATCGACCACCTGCCGCACCGAATAGCCCTGGCCATAGGCGCAGTTGATCGTCTCGCTGGCGCCACCGGCCCGTAGATGCTTGAGCATCAAGGCATGGGCGGCGATCAGGTCCGTGACATGGATATAGTCGCGGATGCAGGTGCCGTCGGGGGTCTCGTAGTCGGTGCCGAATATGTCCATCCGCTCGCGCTGGCCCAGGGCAGTCTGGCACGCCACCTTGATCAGGTGCGTGGCAAAGGGGGTCGACTGCCCGCTCCGCTTGCCAGGATCGGCACCCGCCACGTTGAAGTAGCGCAGCACGCCATAGGTGATGTCATGCGCCGCGGCGACATCGGCCAGCATCCATTCGGTCATCAGCTTGGAGCGACCATAGGGCGACATGGGGTTGAGAGGGGTCGTTTCCACCACCGGCGCCAGCCCCGTCATGCCATAGACGGCTGCCGTGGAAGAGAAGATGAAGTGCTTCACCCCGCCCTTGACCGCCGCTTCGATGAGGTTGCGGGAGGTGGCCGTATTGTTGGCGTAGTATTTGAGAGGGTCCACCACCGACTCGGGCACCACGATCGATCCGGCAAAGTGCACGATCTCGCTGATGCCATATTGGTCGATAAGGCCGCGAACCCGATCGATGTCTCCTGCGTTCCCCATTTCGAGGGTCGCCCGGCCGTCAATCGCCCAGTCGAAGCCAGTGACGAGATTGTCGAGCACGACGACCTCTTCCCCCGCGTCGGCCAGGTTGAGGACCATGTGGCTGCCGATATAGCCCGCGCCACCTGTGACAAGCACTGCCATGGCGATAACTCCCTTCGCGCCAACGCAAATTTGGCGGGATGAT
>CAMLOA010000477.1 GCA_946481445.1 uncultured Devosia sp.
CGCGGAAGATGTTGTGGTAGCTGCCGATGACCCAGAGGGCGCCATCGGGCTTGAGGATGCGCCGGGCGGCCTTGAGCCAGGCCCGGGTAAAGGCGTCATAATGGGCAAAGCTCTCGAACTTGTCCCATTCGTCATCGACCGCATCGACCCTGCTCTGGTCGGGGCGCGTGAGGCCCTGATCGAGTTGCAGGTTATACGGTGGGTCAGCGAAAATCAGATCAACCGAGCCGGCCGGCAAGGCATTCATGTGGTCGATGCAATCGCCCACAAGGATGGTATCGATCGGGAGACGCTGTGCCTCCTCCGCAGCGGCCCTGGTGGCCGTACGCGCGGTACGCAACATACACTTAACCCTAACGCAGTACTAACGGCCCGGTTATAGCGCGCCGAGGGTTAATGGAGCGTTCTTAAGGGGTTAGCGGGGAGTTAAGGCGCGTTTTGCTTAGGCGACCTGCACGATGCCCCGCACGCGCTGCCACGCTTCGGCAACAGGCGCAAATTCCTCGCGGTGGTGGCGCGTGGGTCCGTGGGCGACCAGGGCCCGCATGTGTTCGGGTGTCGAATAGCCCTTGTGGCCGGCAAAGCCGAATTGCGGGGCGTCGCAATCCATGATGGCGCACATGCGGTCCCGCGTGACCTTGGCCACAATGGACGCGGCAGCGATGGATACGCTGCGCCCGTCCCCGCCAATGAGCGCCAGCCCGTCGCAGGGCAGGCCCATGGGCACGTCGCGACCGTCGACCAGGACCCGATCGGGGGGCAGGGCCAGGCCATGGGCGGCGCGGGCCATGGCCCATAGCGTGGCCCCGCGGATGTTGCGGCTGAGGATGATGGAGGGCGGCGCGACGACAACGGATACGGCAAGCGCCGTTGCCACCACCTGTGAGAACAGCAATTCGCGCTGTTCCTCAGTCAGCTTCTTGGAATCGTTGAGGCCATCGGGGATGGCCGACGGATCAAGCACCACTGCCGACACCACGACCGGTCCGGCCAGCGGGCCGCGGCCCGCCTCGTCGATGCCGGCAACGATGCGCGCGCCACGTGCCATCATTTCCTGCTCGTGGCGGAAATCGGGCTCGGTCTGTGGTGGCGAATCGAACAGCATGGAGCAAGCATCCGCCGCAGCGCGGGCAAGTCAACCAAGGCGCGCGATGAGGCTTTCGTGATCGGGCACGAACAGATGATGGCCGCGCCGGTTGGTCTCGTGGACAAAGTCATTGAGCGCCTTGCTGGCGGCGGCGCGGTCGGCAATGTCGCCCTGGATGACCAGGCGCCGGCCATACTGCTCCATCTTCTGGAACACTTCTCCGGCAATGCGCGTGGACAGGTCCAGGAAGCCGGGGGCCAGGCGCGAGACGGGCACGATGATGATGTCGGGGTCGGCCTCATAGGCCTCGCCGATCAGGTCGGGCGCCGTCATCTCCGAACCGAGCAGGCCGCCCGTTGCCGGCAGTTCGCAAATGACCAGGCCGCCATGTCGCATGATGATCCATCCATGATTTAGGCCCTGTGCCCGATGCGGGCGCGTTGCTATAGTCCCATTTGCCGGGGGGCACCAGACAATGAGAACACGATGATCGCCAGAATTGGCATGGCCCTTCTTGCTGCCCTCGCCGCCACCTTTCCCGTCGCCGCCGAGCCCTTCCACCACCCGTATGGAGAGTGGCGCGAATACAATCGCGACTGGCTGGCCGCCTGTCCCGACGTGATCGACGAAGACGCGACCGACTATTATGGCTTCTCCTGCTTCGCCAGCACCGGCAGCGAAGAGCTCAACGGTGCAAACCTGCCGGCCTACAAGCTCACCATCCTGCGCAACCGGCTGACCGGCGAACTCGACGTGGCGATAACCGTGGCCGGCGATGACGGGGAGGCCGATACCAGCCGGCCTATCGTGCTGAGCTTTGGCGGAGAAGATCCCATCAGCCTGGACTTCGAAACCGATCTCGAGACCCGCTACAACACGATCAACCAGTTCTACGTGGCCGACCCCGCCATGCGCGACGATCTGCTGGAGCGGATGAAGGCCCGCAACGCGCTGACCATGACGGTGCCGCTGACCGGGGAAGCGGGCAGCAAGGACGTCTGGCTGTCCCTGCGCGGCGTCATGGCCTCGATCGACTTCATGGCCACCTATGCCCGCAAGGTGGCGCAGTACTAGCGGCGACTGTGCCAGTTGGCGAGATGCGCTACCATCTCGTCGACATGGGGCAGTTGGGCCTCCACGGCCAGTTCCCAAAGCCAGTGCGTCGACGTCAGCACATCGACGCGGTGGCGATCGATGCGGCGTCCACTGTGCCGCTCGTAGCTGGAGATGATCCTCGGCGTCAGGTCGGGTGAGACGAGGCTGGAATAGACGAACTCCCTGTGCAGGGGGCCGATGCCGGAATCAGCGAAATCGTAGATGCCGTTCAACCGGCCAGCGGCGTGATCGAAGGCCATGTTCCAGCCATGGCCATCGAAGAAGCCGTAGATGTCGCCATAGGGATCGGGTTCGAGCGCGCTCCACGCCGCCATTGCGGCCTCGGCGAAGGGGTGCAGCTCTTCGGGCAGCACCGGCCAGGCCCGTCGCAGGATCTCGTCCGCGCTCAGCCAGGCATCGGCTGGTTCAGCGCCCGCAGCGACCGCTTGAGACGGCTCGATTGCGTGCAATTCGGCGTAGAATTGTCCCAGCACGTCCCCCAGTG
>CAMLOA010000478.1 GCA_946481445.1 uncultured Devosia sp.
GCCCGGCCCAGCCATAGGCGGGCAGGACCCCCAGCCAATCAGCCGCCAGCCCGAAGGTCAGGGTGACAGCCAGCCCGATGACATTCTGGGCGACCGCCAGCACCGAAGTGGTGGTGGCGCGGCTGCGGCCCTCCATGATGGCTTGGAAGCGCGCTTCGGACAGGATCGTGGCGGGGACCACCACCAGATAGGCCAGTTCGAGCACGATGACATAGGCGGGATGGCTGGCCAAAGACGCGATGACGAGCAGCAGGCCGCCAGCGAGGGGCAGGGCCCAGGCCAGGGCAGGGTGGCGGGCGAGGCGATGAGCCAGCAGGCTGGCAGCCGCCAGCCCGGCGACCGCCGCCGCCCCGACCACGCCGTAGAGCCAGAGCGGCAACGACACGGCCAGGTAGTAAAGCTGGTCGAACTCCTCGAGCACCTCGAACAGGATGAGACCCAGCGCGATGTAGAGCGTGACGAAGCGCAGGCCGGGCAGGGTGCGGAACTCGTTCCAGGCGATGCCGAAATTCTCGAGATAGCCGGGGCGGACCTGATCATCGCCGGCACGCGAGGCCCGGCTATCGGCGAGGCCCAGCGCGACCAGGGCGCACAGGGCCAGGGGCGGCAGGGAGAGCCACAGGGTGAGTTCCATGCCCCCAGAGGCAGCCACGAAGCCACCCAGCAAGACGCCCGTCCCGATGCCGACCGATTCGGCGGCGGAGGCGCGGCCGGCGACCTTGTCGTATTCGCCTTCGCGGCCGTCCTGCTCGAGCCGCTCATAGACCAGTGCTTCGCCGGTGCCGCTCACCAGGGCCTGCCCGATGCTCCAGAACAGGAATCCCAGGCCGTAGATCCAGACACTGCCATCCGCCATCGCCCAGCAGATGAAGGTCACGCCCTTGGACAGCGGCGACGCCACCAGCAGCCAGCGCCTGTCGAAGCGATCCGACAGCGCGCCTGAAGGCAATTCCAGGACGATGGCAGATGCCGACCAGAACGCCAGCAGCGCCCCGATCTGGGTAGCTGACAGGCCATGCAGCGAGAAGAAGGCCGTGTAGACGGCATAGCAGAGGATGAAGTCGAACAGGAACAGATAGGCGTAGTAGGCGCCGAGGTAGCGGGAAAGTCTCACGACGCATCACGCAGCGTGTGTGCCAGCAAAAGCGATAGCCGGTCGCGGTCCGCCGGCTCGGAGGGGCGCTGGTTGCCGTTGAAGGTCATTCCATGCTCGGACATGAAGTCGAGCAGGAAGGCGGCGACATAGAGCGCGAACACCGCATCATCAGCCAGGCCGATCCGGTCGAGCCAGGCCGTCACATAAAGCTGCGGGCCGCCATGCACGAGCAACGCCGCCCGGGTCAGGGAAGGGGCGTAGCGCGGATCGCCAAAGCAGAGGTCGTCCACGTCCACAATGCCGGAGAAGTCGCCCTCGGGCGTGACGATGACATTCTTGGTTGTTGTGTCGTGGAGGAATGGGGTGGGCGCCATGGCATCGAGGGCCGGGCGCTGCCTGGCCAGCGCCTGCGCCACGCCATCGACAACTGACAGCGGAAACAGGCCATTGGCGGCGATACGCCGGGCCGACCGGTCGAGATGGGCAGCAACCACGTCGCCCCAACGAGCATGCGGGGCCGCCGCCGCTGTTGCCGCGTAGCCAAAAGTGGAACCGGGCCCCAGCTGCGCGGTGGCCTTCTGGGCGTCGGCAACGGCCTGTGCAATCGCGTGGAGCTGGAGCTCGGGCAGTGTGTCCATGATATCGCCCAGGTCGGTCCCGGGCAGGCGTGCCATGATCACGAAAGGCATTTGGGCGCCGGTTCCATCCACCAGCACATCCGGCAGCGGCACGCCGAGCGGTACCAGCCGGCGCCACAGGGCCAGGCCGGACGCCATGGCCCCTGCCTGTCCGGGGCGGCCCATGCGGATCACGGCCCGACGCTGCCCGGCCCGAATGTCGTAGACAAAAAAGGCCAGCCCCGTGGTGAATCGGTGCAATTGCGCGTCGTGCCACCCCAGCGCATCCATCACGATCCGGGCGGCCATGGTCTTGTTGGGTTCGGTGCTCGGAATCACTGACGTCCCTTGTCTCACTCCGCCCAATCGGAGGGCAGGGGAGCCCGGATAGCAAGCGCTCCCGCAAATCGGTCTAGGCTCTGCGCAGGGCTCGTGCTAAACGCGGTTGAAATCGTGTATCTCGACGACGGAATCGACAATTGGCTAACTCCGGTATCGGCAAGTTCCTCTCCGAAATCTTCGTCTGGTGGAACGGCCAGACCTGGGGCACCCGGCTTTGGCTGTGGCGCTTCGGCGACTATGTGGGCAGTGACGAGGCCGGCAACCGCTACTACCAGGACAAGAAGTCGCGTCGCCGCTACGTGACCTATAACGGCTATGCCGATGCCTCCAAGATTCCGCCCGGCTGGCATGGCTGGATGCACTACCGCACCGATGTGGTGCCCACGCAGGCCAAGTATGTCGCCCGCGCCTGGGAACAGCCGCATCAGGAAAACCTCACCGGGACCGCGGCGGCCTATCGGCCCGATGGGAGCCTGCTGAGCAAGGGTGAACGTCCCCGCGTGACCGGCGACTACGACGCCTGGTCGCCTGAATAAGGACAAGGGCGCGTTGCGCCTGCTCCGCATCATAGCGCAGATCGCCGTCGCCCTGGCCGTTGCCGGTGGCGTGCAGGTCCTGCCGGCTGCGGCCC
>CAMLOA010000479.1 GCA_946481445.1 uncultured Devosia sp.
AGGGCGCCTATACCGGCGCCACCAGTTCACGCGCCGGCTATTTCGAGCGCGCTTCTGGCGGCACCCTCTTCCTCGACGAGATCGCTTCGCTTGCCTATTCGGCACAGGGCAAGCTGCTCCGCGCCCTGCAGGAGCGGGAGATCGAGCGGGTGGGCGGCAGCCGCACCATTGCTGTCAATGTTCGCGTGGTCGCTGCCTCCAATGTCGACCTCGCCCAGGAAGTGGCGGCCGGCCGGTTCCGGCAGGACCTCTATTTCCGCCTCTGCGTCTTCCCGGTGGCTATCCCGCCCCTGCGCGAGCGGCGCGACGACATTCCCCTGCTGATGGCGCATTTCCTGCGGCTCTATTCGGCCCGCCCCGGCCGCAAGATCCATGGCTTCACCCGCCGCGCCACCGAGGCGCTGCTCAAATACGACTATCCCGGCAATATCCGTGAACTGCAGAACCTGATCGAGCGCGGTACCGTCTATGCCGACAATGACGGGCATATCGACGTCGTTCACCTGTTCAGCGGTTCCGAATTGTTGCCGCCATTCTCCGTGCGCCTCTCCGAAGACGGCCGCATCGACCAGCGTCCATTCGCCGAGGATGATGCTGTCCCTCAAGCTGGTCCGATGCAATCGTTCGAGGAGATCGAGCGGGCCACCTATCAGGCGGCGCTGGAGCGGCATGGCGGCAATGTCTCAGCCGCCGCCCGCGATCTCAAGCTCACGCGCGCCAGCCTGGACTATCGGCTGGGCAAGCTCGGTCTGCGCCCGCAACGCTAAGGGCCTGCACGGGGCGGCGCGGTACGGGGCCGGCTATGCCACAGCGCCGCGGTAGCCTTTCCGTATCGGCTGGGTGTCGTCCTGCGTTTCGTCATACAGAGTGACGCGGTTTCGTCCACCGGCCTTGGCGGCATAAAGGGCCTTGTCCGCCTTCGCGATCAGATGAGACGTCAGGTCCGCGCCCCCGACTTCGGCCACCGCCACCCCGATGCTGATCGTGACGGTGCCGCCAACGGGTGATTTGGGATTGGGCAGCTTGAGGGCCGCCACCCGGTTGCGCAGACGCTCGGCCACTGCAACGGCCTGTGACGGCGTCACGCCTCTGAGCACCACCAGGAACTCCTCGCCACCGAAACGGGCGACGTGGTCGCGGTCCGGGCGCAGCGTTTCCGCCAAGGCCCGGCTGACGCTGACCAGGCAGCGGTCCCCCTCAGCATGTCCGAGCTGATCGTTGAGGCGCTTGAAATAGTCGATATCGCACATCAGCACGGCCATGGCGCCTGCCTCTCTGGATACCGCGCCCAAGGCGTTGAGGGTCTCGTCCATGTAGCGGCGATTGGGAAGGCCGGTGAGCGGGTCGGTCTTGGAGAGCGTTTCGAGCCGGCGGTTCATCTCGATGAGCTCGCGGGCGCGGCCGGCGTCACGCAGTTCCAGAAGGAACGTCCTGTGCGCCAGGATGGTGATGGTCCGCCGGGCCACGACCACGGCCGCAATGCCGCTGGAAAAGAACAGGAAGGCGGAGATCGTGCTGTAGAGCGAGACCGCCGGGTTGAGCACCTGCACGGCCAGGTAGATCGCCATTCCCGCCCCGGCGACGAGCACGGGGACCTGCAGGGGTACGTTGAAGATGATGATCGCGGAGACCGCGACGAAGAGCATGACGCTGAGATAGCGCTCCTGGAATTCGCCTCCCGCCGCCACCCCCATCATGCTCACGGCCAGCAGGATGGCCACCAGTCCGGCCAAGAGGCCATAGTCCAGTGCCCAGTCGGGCCGGCGCCTGCTCCAGATCCAGTGCACCACCAGGGCAGCAGGGGGGATGAATGCGGCCGGAACGATCATGGCGACCACGGCATCGTAGGGAAGCAGCACCAGGTTCGATACGATCGCAATGACATCGAGGAAGATGACCCAGCTCATCCACGACCGTACGATCTTTGACGTCTGCTTGAAGGAGCGGTCGCGAAAGGCCGTGCGAAGCGCTCGGCTCAGCCGAATATCACGGGTGCGGCCGCCGAGCAGCCGTTCCGCCTCTTCTACCAGAGCTGTGTTCGCCGTGTTGGGCACGTTCCTCCGCCCCGTGAGGGCCTCCATCCGGGACCTTTCCCGGCCACGAGCATCCGACGGCCGCATTAATGCTGGCTGAATCAGCAGGGTGAATAAGTCTTGCGAAGGCCGCGGGAACCGTACCGGGCGGCGTCGGCCATCGGCTCGAGACCGCGCAGGCCAGTGAATCCAGCGGCAGATCGGGCCGGACCTATCCACCATGCGCATGGACTATCCGCTGGGCGCGCCAATTCCGGCCGGAAACGCACCTAAAGGCCTCGTTAAGCACAAACCATCATGGCCCGGAGCGGCATGGGGCTCAGGGGCCGCGCTGTGTCCGCGAAGGCGTCCTGCCGTAGACGGCGCGATATTGGGCGGCGAACCGCCCGAGGTGCGAAAAGCCCCACTTGATCGCTACTTCTCCGACCGAGAGGGTGTTTTCCGGATGGATCAGTTCACGGTGAACCGCCTCGAGCCGGATTTGCCGGAGATAGGCGCTCGGGCTGCTGCTGCAGTATTGGCTGAAGCCCCATTGCAGCGAGCGCACGCTTACCCCGGCCGCGGCGGCGATGTCGGCGACAGTGATCGGGTCGTGCATGTTGGCCTGCATGAAGTCGATCGCCCGCCGTACCTGTTGCGGCACCGCGCGCTC
>CAMLOA010000480.1 GCA_946481445.1 uncultured Devosia sp.
TGGGTCATCTCGTCCATCTGCTGGACGGCGACATTGACTTCCTCGATCGCCGATGCCTGGCTGCGGCTGTCGCGGGCAATGGTTTCGAGCGCGGTCGTGTTGTCGCGAATGGCGCCCAGCATGGCCTCGAGCTTGGCCGCGGCGTCCGAGACCAGCTTGCTGCCGCCCTTGACCTCGATGGCCGACTGCTCGATGAGCGCCTTGACATCGGACGAGGCGGATGCTGCCGACTGGGCGAGACGCCGCACTTCTACCGCGACCACGGCAAAGCCCTTGCCGGCATCGCCGGCGCGCGCCGCTTCCACCGAGGCGTTCAGCGCCAGCAGGTTGGTCTGGAAGGCAATGTCGTCGATCAGCCCGATGATGTTGGAAATCTTGCCGGAGGCGGCCGTGATGCGCTCCATGGCGGTATTGGCCTCGGCCATGACGGCACCACCTTCTTCGGCCGTGTGCGACACCGACTTGGCCTGAATGCTTGCGGCCTCGGCCTTCTTGGCGTTTTCAAGCACGGTGGTTGCCAACTGCTCCATGGCCGCCGAGGTTTCCTCGATGGTCGCCGCCTGCTTGGTGGTGCGTTCGCTGAGGTCGTTGGCGCCGCTGAGGATTTCGCCGGTCGCGGTCTTGAGCGAACCCGATGTCCGGCGCAGCTGGCCGACGATTTCGCCCAGCTTCTCGGCGACGGCATTGGTATCGGCCTTGAGGCGGGCAAAGGCCCCTTCATAGTCGCCACGCACGCGCTGGGTAAGATTGGTTTCGGCCAGGGCGGCCAGGACGGTGCCGGTTTCGCTGAGGCCGCGATCGACGGTTTCCACCAGCGCATTGACCGACCGGGCCAGGGCATTGAGTTCGGCATCGGGGAATTCGGCCTCGACGCGCTTCGAGAAATCACCGGCAATGGCCGCATCGACCACGTCGCCGAAGGCGCGCTGCAGGCTGACCATCATGCGGGCGCGCTCGGCCTGGTTGGCCAGGACCTGGGCGGCCTCGGCCTCGGTCATCTGCGCGACCTTCTTGCCATTTTCGCGGAAGACCTCCACGGCGCGGGCCATGGCGCCCAGTTCGTCGGAGCGCTGGGCGCCGCGCACTTCCACGTCGAGGTCGCCCTGGGCCAGGGCCTGCATGGTGCCGGTGAGCCGGGTGATGGGCCGGGTGATGGTGCGCGAGAAGAGCAGGCCGGCGGCGGCGACCACGGCCAAGAGGCCGGCACCGATCAGCAGCATCATGTTGCGCATGTTGGTCACGGGGGCGAGCACTTCATCGGTCGCCATGACGGCCACCGCGGCCCAGTTGCCGGCCCGGGTGCTGACCGGGGCGGCTGCCACCAGCATGTTGGTGGCGCGATAGGCCGCCGTCTCGCCCTCGGCATGGTCGCCGGCAATGGCCGCAGCCAGGATGGGGGTTTCGAAGGCGGTGACGAGCGTGTCGCCGGCCTCGGTGAAGGTGGAATCGGACCGCAGCAGGCCATCGGGGCCGACAACGATCACTTCGCCGGTTTCGCCCAGGCCCGTCCGGTCGCCAATCACGGCATCGAGACGTTCGGAGGGCAGCTGGATGGCCAGCACGCCGACCTTGCGGCCCTGGGCGTTGAAGACCGGCTTGGCAAAGAAGCTGGCCGGCAGGCCGGCCGCCGGCCCATAGGCGGCAAAATCGGCAAAGACGATATCGTCGGGATTCTCGATGGCCAGCGCCTGCTGGAAGACCTGCCCCAGGCTGGAACCCGCCAGGGGCCCGCCTTCGGCGAAGGTGGTGCCGAAATCCTCGCCCTTGTTGACCGAATAGACCATGAAGCCCTTGAGGTCGAACAGATAGAGGTCGCGGTAGCCGCGCGCGGCGATCTGGGTGCGGTAGCCCTTGTGAAAACGGGTGTGGGTGACGTCATAGGCACCGGTGGTGCCAAGCGTCTCGAGCGCGGCCAGGCTGTCCTTGTTGGGATTGTCATCGACATAGAGCTTGCGCACTTCGGCAGTGGGATCGACTTTGAACTGCAGCCAGGCGCCACCGAAATCGCGCAAAGCCTGCACGGTCGCCTCGGAGCGGGAGGTGGCAACCAGGTCATCCTCGACCGAGCGCAGGTAGGTGGTGACCGCCGCGGCGCGCTCGGTGGCCAGCGTCAGCAGATTGGTTTCGGCCGAATTGCGCAGCGCCTGGCTGCCGATGAAGTAGCTGGCGAGGCCCACGCCGACACTGACCAGAAGGGCAGAACCCAGCAGCGCCAGCGGAAGCTTGCGCGCGATCGGCATGGACAGTCTGAGCATGGATGGTCCCCTAGAACGGCGGGCGCGGTTGCCGATTCCCGGAAAGCGGGAATCGCGCCGCGCACATTGCCCTTCATTTAGGCAGAACGTCCTTAATCGGCAGTAAAGTCTGCCCTATTCGGCGTGGGCCGCGCTGGGGCTGGCCAAATCCTCGTCGCCCGCCTCGGCGGCGAGCGCCGCATCGCGCAGGCTGGCCCGGGCGGCCACCGGCGCCGTGCCGGCCAGGTCGGTCGAGGCCTCGGCCTTGGTCAGGATGGCCGCCAGCGAACCGATGGTGGAGCGCAGGTTGTGGCGGTGCACGACCATGTCGACCATGCCATGCTCGTAGAGATATTCGGAGCGCTGGAAGCCCTTGGGCAGCTTTTCGCGGATGGTCTGCTCGATGACGCGCTGGCCGGCAAAGCCGATCAGGGCGCCCGGCTCGG
>CAMLOA010000481.1 GCA_946481445.1 uncultured Devosia sp.
TGGGCATGACGGAAAAACAGGGCGGATCCGACCTGCGCACCAACACCACGCGCGCCGAAGCAGTAGCCGGCGGCTACCAGTTGACCGGCCACAAATGGTTCTTCTCCGCGCCGATGTGCGACGCCCACCTGGTGCTGGCGCGCACCGAAGGCGGCCTGTCCTGCTTCTTCGTGCCGCGCTACCGGCCGGATGGCAGCAAGAATGCCGTGCATATCCAGCGCCTGAAGGAAAAAGTCGGTAACCGCTCCAACGCCAGCAGCGAAGTCGAATTCCACGGTGCCTGGGGCCGCATGGTGGGCAAGGAAGGACGCGGCATCCCCACCATCATCGAAATGGCCAACATCACGCGGCTGAACTGCGTGATGGGTGCGGCCAGCCTGATGCGGCAATGCGTGGTGCAGGCAATCCATCACACGCGCCAGCGGCACGCTTTCGGCAAGCGCCTGGTCGAGCAGCCGTTGATGCAGAACGTGCTGGCCGACATGGCGCTGGAAAGCGAGGCCGCCACCCATTTGATGATGCGCATGGCTGAGGCTTTCGAACGCGACGACAGCCCGCTGGAGCGCGCCTACCAGCGCATCGTCACCCCGGCCGGCAAGCTGTGGACCACCAAGCGCTCGATCGAGCTGTCGGCCGAAGCAATGGAAGTCTTCGGCGGCAACGGCTATATGGATGAAGGCCCGATGGGGCGCCTGTACCGCGAAACGCCGGTGCTGTCGATCTGGGAAGGTTCAGGCAACGTGATGGCGCTCGACCTGCTGCGCGCCATCGCGCGCGAACCGGAGGCAATGGCCGCGCTGCTGGCCGACCTGCGAGACGGCTGCCACGACGATGCCGCCCTGCGGCCCCACGTCACTGCGCTGGGCGGCCTGCTCGCCAGCCCTGCGCCGCAGGAAGCCCTGGCACGCCGCAGCGCGCAGTCGCTGGTCCTCCTGCTGCAGGCCCGCCTGCTGCGTGAGCGCGCCCCGGCCGTAGTGGCTGACGCCTCCATTGCCAGCCGCTTCGACAACGCGCACGGCCGCATCTACGGCACCCTGCCCGATACCAGCAACCTCCCTGCCATCATCGACCGCGCCTGGCCAATGTAAAGGTGTTACCATGGTGTCACCAAACATCGAGAGGGCACCATGGCGACGACATCACTTAAATTGCCCGAGGATTTGAAGGAACGGGCGGCATCCGCTGCCCAGGAACTCGGAGTCAGTACCCATGCCTTCATGGTAGAGGCCATCAGGCAGGCAACTGAACAAACCGAAATTCGCGCTCAGTTCGTGGAAGAAGCGATCGCGGCGAGGGCAGCGCTGCTGGAATCGGGCGCAGGCTACGACGCCAACGAAGTACGCGCTTACCTTCGAAAGCGCTTGCAGGATAAAAACGCAAACCGTCCAACGGCCAAGCCATGGCGCAAGTAATCTATTCGGAAACGGCGTTATCCAACCTGGAGCGCATTTCTGAACTCCTGGCTGCCGAATCCGAAGAAGCTGCCGCCACCGCGCTGGATCTGATCGACGACGCAATCGGTATGCTTGCCCGACACCCGCGGGTTGGGCGCCCGGCAGAAATGCACCTGCGTGAGTTGGTTATCTCCAAAGGGCGGACCGGATATGTTGCTCTGTATTCGTATGAGCCGGTGCAGGACGTGATAATGGTACTGGCCGTCCGGCATCAACGCGAAGCTGGCTTCCGGTATAATCCTGCCCCATGAACGATACTACCCGCCCAGAACTCCCGGACCACCTGTCGATCGACCCACGCAGCCCGCACCACGTGGCAGCCGTGTTCGAGCATGACATTGGCATCAAATTCAACGACAAAGAGCGCTTTGACGTTGAGGAATACTGCATCAGCGAAGGCTGGATCAAAGTCCAGCACGCGACGGCCAAAGACCGCCGCGGCCAGCCGATGCTGATCAAGCTGAAAGGCAAGGTAGACGCCTTCTACCGCTGATGGTCAACGCCGCTGCGAGCGGCCTATAATATTTCCCACGGGAAATATTAATTATCGCAAAGTCAACCAACTCTTCCTGTCGGGCGTTTCATCGTTCAAGTGATGACCTCGAAAGGGAAGCCATGAAGACGAACTGGTTTAGCAAGCTGGTCCGTACTGAAAAAGGGAAGCAGTGGGGACGCTTGTGCGTCTTCCTGCTGCTGATGTCCCTCCTCCTATGGGGCCTATCGGCATCTGCGCCGGCAATCGTCGCGCCCGATTACGTCACCCTGAACCTGAAAGTCTTTGCACTGTGCGGCGCGGCAACCGCGCTGCTGATCGCTTTTCCACGCCTTGGCGCCGCGCTGCTCAAGTTTAGGAGCAAGCTGATAGAGCAAGCGGAAACCCTGGAGACATCGCAACGCCTTTATCTGAGGGTCGTACAGATTGCGCTCGTCCTTCTGTTCCTGGCATGGTTGAACCCCGGCCCGACATTGGCGGTCCTGGGCGCCGCGCTCGGGGCATTTTGCGTTTTCGTCGCCCTGTACGATGCGCTGCGCCTGTATAAAGCCGTTTCGGAAAACACGCTCGGCAAAGCCATACTCGCCGTGGGCCTTGCGGCAGCCAGTGCGCTGGTGTATGCCCTGGCGCGCCAGGAAATCGCTGCGGTCACACATGTCGTGCCCACAACCTTCCAGCATACGACCGTCCTGGTATCGATTATGACCATCCCTTTCCTGGTCGTGTTCGCCG
>CAMLOA010000482.1 GCA_946481445.1 uncultured Devosia sp.
GGAGATCAGGATTGTGCTCGACCAGCGCCACGACGCGGGCCGTGCCATGGGCCGTACCCAGGAAATGCGGGAATGTGCTGTAGGCCATGGTGTGGACCTTGCCCATCCAGCCCGACGCTCCCAAAACCGCGACGCGAACTTCCTTCAATTCTTCCTCCTGCGCTCAGGCGCAAATCTATGTCCCGGCTTCCGCGTGCCGGGTCTCTATGCCAGCCGAACCCATGCCGCCGCTCGACTGCCGGACGATCAGGGATACTTCGGTGCGATGTTCGGGTGGCGGTACCTGCCCCTCTTCGAGCCAGGCCACCACGGTTTCCGCGGTGGAGCGGCCGAAGCGGGCAATGTCGCAGCGGACCGAGCTCAGTGCCGGCCAGCTATGGGCCACCTCCTCGATATCGTCGAAGCCGACGATCCTGAGGTCGCTTCCCACCTGGCGCCCGATTTCAGCGCAGCCCGACATCATTCCCAGGGCCACCTGGTCGTTGAAGCAGATGACGGCATCCACATCGGGATGCTTTTCCGCCAGTGTCCTTGCGATCTCGCGGCCGAAGGTGCGAGTGGCCGAACCGGTGAAGACCAGCGGTTCCATCCCTCTGGCCTTGAGCAGGTCGAGATAGCCGGACATGCGCTCGCTGGTGACCCCACGCCCTTCGAGGCCGCCGACAAAGGCAATGCGCCGGGCACCCGATTGCAGCAGGTGTTCGGTGGCCGCGCGGCTGCCGCTGGCATAATCGGGCGCCGAGAAGGGAAAGAGGTCAGTGCGCGGATCGACCTTGCGCAGCACCTGCATGGCGGGAATGCCCGCGCGCTGGATCGTGTCAAAGGTCGCCGAATCCTCGCCATAGGCGGGAGAGATGATCAGCGCGGCCACGCCATGCTCGATCATGGCCCCCACGACACCGGTCTGCAGGTCAGAATCCTCATCGGTATTGGCGATGACGGCCGCATAGCCCCGGCTCGAGAGCGCCATCTGCAGAGAGGTCGCGAATTCGGTGAAGAAGGGGTTCCTGAGGTCGTTGATGACCAGCCCGATCAGGTCGGGATTGGACTTGCGCAGCTTGGCGGCGGACCGATTGTAGACATAGCCGATCTCGGCCATGGCGGCCCGCACCTGCTCCCTGGTGGCGTCCTTGACCAATGGGCTGTTCTGCAGCACCAGGCTTACGGTGGACTTGGAAACGCCAGCCCGGCGCGCCACGTCGATAATGGTCGGCCTGCGGTCATTGTTCGCCATATTCATTGCCCCTTTACCTCCGGCGGTCGATCCGCCGAACAAGCGAGGCATGAACCATAGCATTCCCGCATCGGCGCGCAGGTCCGATTCCGGTCAGGGTCACAGGGGATTTGCCGTGTGTTCCTGCCCATCTCCGCCCCTCAGGCCGCCAGGTCGCGTTGCGCGAGGTGACGGGCGCTACGCAGCGCCAGGGCGGCAATGGTCAGCGCCGGATTGACCGCCGCCGAGGTGGGGAGGACCGAAGCATCGACAATGTAGAGATTGGGGTGGTCAAAGCTGCGGCAGTTGGAATCCACCACGGCGGTCTTGGGGTCATTCCCCATGCGGGCGGTGCCACATTGGTGGCTGGGCGTGCGCCGGTCGAAAGGACGGGACAGGACGATGGGATAACCGGCCTTGCGCAGCACGCCCTTGAGCTTGCGGACCAAGGCGAGATGCGCTTCCCAGTTCGACCGCTTCCAGTCGAGCTTGACCTGGCCGTTTGCGAGCGTGACCCGGCTTTCCGGATTGGGCAGGTCTTCCGACATGGCATAGAGGTCCACCGACCTCCGGGCCACCCAGTCCGCTAGCGGTCCGGGCAGCGGCGACGACGCGGCGAGGATCGGCCCTGAAATCTTGCCGAGGAGCTGGATATTGCCCAAGGGCGTGTCCCCCTCCCCGCCCCGCAGGTAGAAGTCGTTGATCGTCAGCGTCTTCTGGTAGACGGACGTGTTCTTGCGCAGCGGGTGCAAGGCCAGAACGGCTGAACAATTGTGGTTCATGAAATTGCGGCCGACCTGGTCGGAACTGTTGGCGAGGCCACGCGGGTGGTCTGCGTCTGCCGAGGCCAGCAGGAGCGCGGCCGACTGCACGGCGCCAGCGCTCAGCACGATGGTGGGTGCAGTGATGACCTCGCGACGGCCCGCTCTCTCCACTTCAACCCCGGTGATCCGTCCCTCCCCATTGGCAATGAGCCGGAGGGCGCGGGTGCCGGTCGAGAGCGTGACATTGGGGTGCTTCAGCGCTACGGCGAGGCCGACGCTCTCCGCGTCGCTCTTGGCCCCGACAGTATCGGGGTAGGCATCCCAAGGGGTATGGGCGCGCGCCAGCCAGCGGTCGAGATCGACGCCCAGCGGCAGGCTCGCCGGATGCAGCCCCACCGACTTCAACCGGCGCCGCAGGTCGGCAATGCTGGGTTCATCGGGGACCGGGGGGAACGGATATTGCCCGGAATGCGGTGGTTCGCTTGGGTCTTCGGATGTCGTGCCGCGCACGCGATAGAGAACCTCGGCGGCCTGGTAGTCCGCTTCCAGGTCATCATAGGTGATCGGCCATCCGGTCGTGGCCCCGCCGAGGTGATTGATCCTGCCGAAATCTTCGCGCCGGTACCGGATCAGCACCGCGCCGAAGAACTTGGAATTGCCACCGACCAGATAGTAGTTGC
>CAMLOA010000483.1 GCA_946481445.1 uncultured Devosia sp.
TCAAGGCCGATGACGAGGAAGTACGCCGCCTGCGCCGCGAGCGCGACCTGCGCGAGCGGGCCCAGCCGGGCGTCATCGATCTCAAGCGCGACGAGGACGGCACGTTCCGGCCGGGTGACGACAAACGGGATTGAGATTGCGCGTGGTTTAGTGCGGACGTACCCTGCTCACCGGCTCGGGGAGGGTGCCATGAGCGAGGCCGAAGACCGTGTCGAGATTCTGACGCTGATCCATGCCAATCGCATCGGCATCTGGACCAAGGATTTCGCACTCTGGTCATCATGCTTCGTGCAGGCCGACTATCTGATGCGCTGGGGCTACAACGTGCAGGGCGGTACCTCTCTCCGCCGTGGCTGGGACGACATATCGCGCCGGGCGCGCCCCCTGTTCGCGGGTGGGGAAATGCCGGTCAATACCGACTTCGCCTACAAGACGACGGTCGAGAACCTTACGATCAGAATACACGGTGACATGGCGTGGGCCTCGTATGAGCAGCATCACCCGCAAACCGGCAATCCGGGCTTTCGGGGGTCGGGGCTGACGCATGAACTGCGGGTTTTCGAGCGGCACGAAGGGCGCTGGAAAATCGCCGTGCTGGCCCATATGGGCAATAACGGTTTCCATGATGGGGCCGCCATGTTCGAGCTTGCGCCGGACGGTAGCGTGCGCTGGGCCAGCACAGAGGCCCTGGAACGCCTGCCCGAGGACGATGACCTGGTGATCCGCAACGGCAAGCTGCGCGTGCGCAACGCGGCCGGGCAGCGCCGCCTGATTGCCGCGCTGGCCTGGGCCGGCAACGTCGATAGCGGCTACAATCCGCAGCGCGGCAGCATGCCGATCATCATTGACGCCGGGGAGGGCGTGCCGACGCGGGTGTGGTGGGTGATGGTGGATGCCGGCACGATCTACTTCCTCATGGACGAGCTATCCATGACCGGCGAACGCCTGGATATCGCGGCCGCCATCTTTGGTCTCTCGACGGGCCAGCGGCGCCTCGCCGGCCTCATCGCCGACGGCCGGTCGCTGCCCGAGGCCGCGCGCGAAATGGGCATCTCCGCCAACACTGCCAAGACGCATCTGCAGCGCATCTACGACAAGACCGGCGTGCACAATCAGCCAGCGCTCATCCGCGTGCTGCTTTCGGTGGGGGCGCCGGCCTAGTCCCCCGATCGGGTGACATGGACTTGTCGCACGATCCGCGCACAGAACCCGGCACGCCTTTGGCCTACGCTCCTCCCGTCAATCCGGGAGGCCGCCATGGCTGTCGAAACACTCTTCGTTCCCACCCTGCCGCATCGTTCTGCCATCCGCCCGCGGTGGCAGCGGCGCCTGGTCGCCCGCCTGCGCCTGTCGCGCATGGCGGCGCGCCGTGAACTCGAACTGAGCGGGCTCGATGACCGCCAGCGGACAGACATGGGCCGCCCGGCGGGCCGGAACTATCGCTGGCTGGACGAACTGATGTGTGCCTATCGCATGCGCTGACCGCCATTGACCGTTCCGACCCGTCAAACTAGAGCTTTGTCCCGCATTCTAGCAGGACCGCCCCCATGACCGACCGCCCCGCCCATATGGACCCGAAGCACTCCTTCCAGGGCCTGATCCTGACTCTGCAGAATTACTGGGCGGAGCAGGGTTGCGTGATCCTGCAGCCATACGACATGCAGATGGGCGCCGGCACCTTCCACACGGCCACCACCTTGCGCGCACTCGGGCCCAAGCCGTGGAATGCGGCCTATGTGCAACCCAGCCGCCGTCCCAAGGACGGCCGCTATGGCGAGAACCCCAATCGCCTGCAGCACTATTACCAGTTCCAGGTGATCCTGAAGCCGTCGCCGGACAATATCCAGCAGCTCTATCTCGACTCGCTGGCCGCCATCGGGCTTGATGCCAGCCTGCACGATATCCGCTTCGTCGAGGACGACTGGGAAAGCCCGACCCTGGGCGCCTGGGGCCTGGGCTGGGAATGCTGGTGCGACGGCATGGAAGTGAGCCAGTTCACCTATTTCCAGCAGGTGGCAGGCTTTGAATGCTCCCCCGTACCCGGTGAAATCACCTATGGCCTCGAGCGCCTCGCCATGTATGTCCAGGGCGTCGAAAACGTCTACGACCTCAATTTCAACGGCCGCGACGGCGATGAAAAGGTCACCTATGGCGATGTCTTCCTGCAGAACGAACAGGAATCCTCGAAATACAATTTCGAGGCGGCCGACACCGAGATCCTGTTCCGTCACTTTGCCGACGCGGAAAAGGAATGCCGCGCCATCCTGGCCAAGGGGGCCGAAGGCAACCGGCAGACCATGGCCATCCCGGCCTATGAGCAGGTCGTCAAGGCCAGCCACAATTTCAACCTGCTCGACGCTCGCGGCGTCATCTCTGTGACCGAGCGACAGAGTTACATCCTGCGCATCCGCGAACTGGCCAAGGCCTGTGGCGAGGCTTGGCTCCAAACGGCCGGCGGCGGGGCGGAATAGCCGCCCCACCTCTCCCTTGGGGGAGAGGTCGACCCGTCCGGGTCCGGTGAGGGGGCCTTTACAGGGTGAAGTGCGTGGGGAAGGGCCCCACACCCCCCGCAAAGGGCCCCCCACACCCCCCCACGGCCAAGGGAAAGGAGGGGGCCCCCCCCCCCCCAACCAAAAGTACCCCAGGTAA
>CAMLOA010000484.1 GCA_946481445.1 uncultured Devosia sp.
CAACCAGTGGCCCAGAGGAAAGGCCAGCGTTCCCGCGAACCCCGCGACCAGCGTCACCTGGGTGATCGCGGCCCGTGCCCCGTCCCCCAACCGTCGGGTCAGGAAGGCGAAACAGGTCTCATAAAGGCTCCCCGCCTGCGCCACCCCGATCAGGGCCCAAAGTGCCAGCCATCCGGCCAGAGACCCCACCAGCCCCAGCCCCGCCACGCCAAGGGCAATGACCGCGGGCAGCCAGGTCAGCATCTCGCCCCCCAGGCCCCGGTCGACCAGCTTTCCGGTAAAGGGCGTCAGCGCCGCCATGACCAGGAAGGCCAGCGTCGGGCCAAGCGCCAGTTCCCCCTTGCTCCAGCCCGTTGCGGCCTCGAGGTCGGGCAGAAGCGCGGGGAAGGAATAGTAGCAGCCCGCATAGATCAGGGTCTGCCCCAGCGCGAGCAACCAGACCGCCGAACCGCCCTTCTCCGTCACCGCCGTGCCACCCTCGCCGCGTGTACCGCCCTGACTGCCCCAGCCGCACCCGGGCCGCAACCCCCGGCCTTGCCAGAGCGTGGCGCAGCCGCTACCCCACGCCTGTGCGATGCAGGACATGAACGCGATGCCCTTCGACACAGTCGACGGCCTCTTCTACCGGATCGTACCCGCTCACCGGGCCGAGCAGGCACTGGCCCCCGCCGTCACCGCCGAGGGCCGCTTCCACCACTCCGCCCAGCCCACGCTCTACGTCTCGCCCCGCCCCGATTGGGCCTGCCACGCGATTGCGCCTTACGTCCAGGACGGCGACCCGCCCCGGGTGATCTGTGAACTGCACCTGACCGGTTCCAGGATCCTCGACCTGCGCAACCCCACCCACTGCGCGGCCTTCGGGATTGACCCCGCGCTTGCCGCCATTCCCTCCGCGCGTCCGACGACCGCGCCGATGGAGACCAGTTCCTACGGCTATCGGCGCGACCCGTTCAACGGCGCACTCGCGTTCCACAGCGGCGTCGATTTCCCGGGCAGCTACGGCCAGCCGATCCTGGCGGCAGCGCCGGGCACGGTGAGCTATGTCGGCCCGCGTCAGGGCTATGGCAATGTGGTCGAAGTGGATCATGGCAAGGGCCTGATGACGCGCTATGCGCATCTGTCCGGCTATGGTGTCCGTGCGGGGCAGGGGGTCAAGCGCGGCGAGGCGATCGCGCGCATGGGATCGACCGGCCGCTCGACAGGCACGCATCTGCATTTCGAAGTGCGGGTCAACGGCGCGGCGGTCAATCCGCGCCCCTTTCTGGAGGCACGGCAGGATGTTCTCGAAGTCCAGCAACTCGCCAAAAGGCGCATCGCCGGTGGCCGCAACCGGGGCTAGGCACACGCCGTTCTCGATCATCGGCGGCGATGTCGTCATATCGGGCAATGTCGAGGCCAGCGTCGATCTCCATGTCGATGGCAAGGTGGATGGCGACATCAGCTGCGCCGCGCTCGTGCAGGGGCCGGACAGCCGCATCAAGGGCCATGTAAGCGCGAAGAGCGCGCGCATCGGCGGGCTCATCGAGGGCTCGATCAGCGCCGATGAACTCATCATCGAAAGCACTGCGCGCATCACCGGCGATGTCAGCTACGACGTCGTCAGCATCGCCACCGGTGGCCAGATCGACGGCCGAATGAGCCATATGAGCAGCGCCCGCGCCGCGGAACTGAAGCTTGTGAAGAACGACGCCAGCTAGGCGTTGGCGGGCGCGAACTGATCGGCGCGTTCCGGCGCAGCGATCACCACTTCTTAACCAATTGAACCTAGCCGTTTTCCCGACGCCATTCGGGGAAACCGGGCATGTTCCAGTCCGACAAGACGCAATTTTCCGATGCTACTGCAGTGCAGGTCAGCATCGTCATGCCCTGCCTCGACGAGGTCCAGTGCCTGCCCCACTGCATCGCCAACGCGCACGAAGCGCTTCAGATGATCGAGGCGGCCTATGGCTATTCGGGCGAGATCGTCATCGCCGACAATGGCTCGACCGACGGAAGCCAGGCTCTGGCCCGCGCTCTTGGTGCGCGCGTCGTGCCCGTGCCGGTGCGGGGCTATGGCGCAGCGCTTATCGGCGGCTGCCATGCGGCGCGCGGGCGCTTCATCCTGATGGGTGATTGCGACGGCAGCTACGACTTCACCGACGGCGTCGCAATGATCGGCGCGCTGGCCGACGGCAATGCGCTCTGCATGGGATCTCGCTTCCACGGCGGCATCGCTCCGGGCGCCATGCCGTGGAAGAACCGGTGGATCGGGAACCCGGTGCTGACGGGTATCCTCAATCTCTTCTTCCGCTCGGGCATAAACGATGCGCATTGCGGCCTTCGCGCGATTCGCAAGGAAAGTTTCCTGCGCCTCAAGCTCAGCGGTACCGGCATGGAATTTGCCAGCGAAATGGTCATCAAGGCTTCGCTTCTGCGCTTGCCGATCGCACAGACCCCGGCGCGGCTACTGCCCGACCTGCGCGACCGCAAACCGCACCTGCGCCCCTGGCGTGATGGCTGGCGCCACTTGCGCTATCTGCTGATGCTGGCGCCGAACTGGCTGTTCGGTGTCCCGGCGCTAACCGCGCTGCTGCTCGGCATGGTCATTCTCGCCAAGTCGGCGATGCAGTATATGTGGCCGGGCAGTTTCCCGTC
>CAMLOA010000485.1 GCA_946481445.1 uncultured Devosia sp.
TTGCAATCGAGGGCCCCCGCTCCTGTTCGGGCACGAGCATGCTCACCGTGGCGGTCTTTGCGCTGTCCACCATGGTCAGCGCCCTCTCGAGCGCTTCTGATTCCACGACGCCCCGAGCCGTGCCGCTCATTGTGGGGGACCGCCGCGCGCAGACCTCCATATCGGTGTTCATAGGGGCATTTCTCTTTTCCATCGTCGGTATCATCGGCCTGAACTCGGGATTTTATTCCGAGGCCGGCCGGTTGTTCCTGTTCGTCGTCACGCTCGTCGTGGTGGTCCTGGTCGTGGCCGCCTTGATCCGCTGGATTGGCCAGATTTCCGCCATCGGGCGCGTGGCACAGACAATCGACCGCGTTGAAGAGGCCACCCGTAAATCCTTTGCCGCGCTGGCCGCGCATCCCTCATTCGACTGCGTCCGGCAGGATAGTCCGGTCGACGGCGCCCCTGTTGCCGCAAATGGCATCGGCTACGTTCAGCACATCGACACGGCGCGCCTGCAGGAAGTCGCTGTCGAGAACAACCTCCACATCGCGGTCACCGCAAGGCCCGGCGCCTATGCGAGCGCGCTTCGGCCGCTCATGCAGGTGTCAGGCAGCATGGACGACTCCGCACGCGAGGCGCTGGTCAGTGCGTTTACGGTCGGAGACATGCGGACCTTCGACAGTGACCCGCGTTTTGGCCTGGTGGTGCTGGGAGAGATTGCAGGCAAGGCGCTGTCGCCGGCCGTCAACGACCCCGGCACGGCAATCGACGTGATCGGGACGCTGGTCAGGTTGCTGCATGAGCGCGATGTGGAATCCGCGCCCGACAAGGTCAAACATGACCGGGTCAGCATGCCACCACTCGATCCCGATGATCTTATCGAGGATGGATTTCGTCCCATCGCCCGCGATGGGGCAGGAACCATCGAAGTGGTACAGCGGCTCCTCGTCGGCCTGGAAACGTTGGCCGGGGCAAATCCAAACCTGGCAAGGCCCGCCATGACCATGGCGCGCGATGCCCTGGAACGGGCGCAGGCCGCATTGACGGCATCCAGCGATCTTGCGGCGTTGGAAAAAGCCGGGGCCTTCCTGCGCGGCAGGCAATAGGCCACAGGGCGGCGGCGCGAACTTATCCATCTTATCCCCGCGTCACGGTGACCTGCTATAGTTCAGGCATGGTCGGAAAAGTGGGCGAGGCGGAGACGCCGGCCACCGGCCAAAAGAACAGCGAGACAGCGATGGTGGATGAGGCAGCGGTCCAGGGCGTGGATTGGGCGGCGGTGCAGCTCGACTATGAGCAGTCCAATGGCAGCCTGGCCGACATCTGCCAGCGCTTCGGCGTGACCGAGGCGCAGCTGCGCTACCGGCGCGAGCGGCACGGCTGGACAATGCGCAACGAGTGGGGCCTGCGGGTCCTGCCACTGATCAGCCGCATGATGCGGGTGCTGGACGCGCAGGTACGACAATTGGAGAAACAGATGACCGAACCGGTCGACAAGTCGGTAGCCCTGCTGGGCACCATGACCAAGACACTGGAAAAGCTGATCGAGCTGGACGAGGCGCAGCGCGCCAAACGTCCGGCCAAGCGCAAGGAAATGAGCGACATCCGCAACAAGCTCGTGGCACGAATTGAACAGCTCAAGCAGCAACGATGACGATAACTATGTCGAACTAGCGGCTGCTCTGGATCTAAAGGAACTCGCCGCCATCCACTTCGACTGGCCGCTCTGGGCAGTCGAGTCCCAAATAGAGCCGGAAGGTGACTGGACCACCTGGCTGCTGGTCGGCGGGCGCGGCGCGGGCAAGACCAGGGCCGGTGCCGAATGGGTGCGCGGCCTGGCGGCGCAGGGCGTGACACCCATCGCATTGGTGGGGCAGACCATGACGGAGGCAATCGCCGTGATGGTGCGCGGCGAGAGCGGGCTGCTCAATATCCACCCACCGGGTGAGACGCCGGTGCTGAAGGACAGGCAGCTGATCTGGCCCAACGGGGTGGAGGCGACGGTGCTCTCGGCGTCCAATCCGGAAGGGTTCCGCGGACCTCAGTTTGCGGCAGCGTGGAGCGACGAAGCCGGATGCGGCGCAGTCGACAAGGGGGCCAACCAGCCCAACATATTCGGCGACGCCAAGAGTGCCGAGAGCGGGCGCCCCTATTTCTCCTCGGGCGAGCCCGATCCGCTGATCCAGCGGCAGGTGTTGCGGGCCCACCATGCCTACTGGAGGGACCCTCTGCGCAACCCGGCCGGCATGGTGGACGTGTCCCGGCTCTATGCCTGGACCTGGGATGCGCGGCCATACCCGGCCTTTCCCGCACTGACAGATGTCTGGTCTGATGGCCCCAACCATGGCACCGGCCACTGGCTGACCGGCCGGCTGGGCGCTCTGGCCAGCGACGAATTGGCAGCGGCGGTGGCGGCCGACCATGGTGTCACCCTCGGTGCCGAACCGGCATCGCCGCTGATCGCGGGATATGTGCTGAACCAGCCCGGCAGCGGGCGCGAAGCGCTGGAGCCGCTCATGGGCATCAGCGGGCTGGCGCTGCGCAACCATGCAGGGAACCTGCATCTGGGTGCCGCGCCCCGCAACGCTGCGGGCGTCATTGCCCTGGATGATCTGGCAATGGATGAGAGCCCGACGCTGACCCGCCGGCGC
>CAMLOA010000486.1 GCA_946481445.1 uncultured Devosia sp.
ATCATCTCCTCGATGGAGATGCTGGAGGAATGGCTGGCCAAATGCGTCGAACGCAACGAGGCCTATCCCTCCGCTTTTCATTTCGACACCGGCATGAACCGACTGGGCTTCCGGCTGAACGAGGCGGCGCTGGTGCGCGAGCGCATCCAGGGCCTGGGCTATGCCCCGCAGATGGTGATGAGCCACCTGGCCTGCGCCGATACGCCCAACCATGAGAAGAACCGCACGCAACTGGCGCTGTTCGGCTCGGTGATGACGCAGTTCCCGGGCATTCCGGCGTCGCTGGCCAATTCGGCCGGGCTGATGACGGGACGGGATTACCACTTCCAGATGGTGCGGCCGGGCATTGCGCTTTATGGCGGGCGGGCCGTGAATGGGCGCAAGAACCCGATGGCGCCGGTGGTGACGCTGCATGTGCCGATCATGCAGGTGAAGGAAGCGCGGACCGGGGAAAGCGTGGGCTATGGCGCGACGCAATCGCTGGCGCGGGATAGCCGGCTGGCCATTCTCAGCCACGGCTATGCCGACGGCTTCTTCCGCTCGCTCTCGGGCAGCAATACGCGGCCCGGCGCCAAGGTGGCCATTCGCGGCAAGCTGTGCCCGGTGATCGGGCGGGTATCGATGGACCAGGTGACGGTGGATATTACCGAATTGGGGCCGGACAATATCCCCTCACCCGGCGAAGGCGCGGAAATCCTGGGCGACATTGTCGGCGTCGACGACCTGGCCGATGCCGGCGGCACGATCGGCTACGAAATCCTGACCTCGCTCAAGGGCCGCTACAGCCGCAATTATGTGGGCGACGGCAACCTGCCGCCGGGATGAACACCTATATCGTCCTGCTGCGGGCCATCGGGCCGGTGACGCACAAGATCATGTCGATGACGCAGTGGCGCGAAGCAGTTGCGGCCGCGCCTGGCTATGACGACCCGCAGACCTATGTGGCGACCGGCAACATGATCGTGGGCAGCGGCAAGGGGATCGCCGAGGTCGCCAAGGATATGAACGCGGTGGTGCGCGACCTGGGGCTGGGGCCAGGCAATGTGGCCGTGGTGCGCAAGGCGGCTGACCTGAAGCGGCTGGCGGCGGCCAATCCGTTTGGCGAGGCCGCGGCGGAACGGCCGAGCGAACTGGCGGTCTATTTCTTTGCCGCGACGCCGGATTTTGCCTGGCTCGACGCCTATGACGGGCCGGAACGCTGGCATGTCGAGGGCAAACATCTGTTCGTGGATTATGACGGGCGCATCTCGCAGCGCCCGCGGCTGGCAGGCCTTGTGGAGAAGCGCTCGGGCACCGGCACGGCGCGCAACTGGAATACGGTGAAGGCGCTGTCGGAGCGGGCGGGGGTCAGATAAGGGCACCCCACCTACCGCGTGTCACCCTCGGGCTTGACCCGAGGGCGCTGTACTTACCGAACGCTCCACAAGTGTAGAGCCCTCGGGTCAAGCCCGAGGGTGACGATCCAGTTTGGGGACGGCTTCATAGTTCACTTTTTGTTCTTGTTCACAGAAGCCAGATCGGCTAGGCTCCGCCGCATTCCTGCACTCATAGAGACCCGACTTGGCCAAATCCCGTTCTTCCTTCGTCTGCCAGGCCTGCGGGGCCGTGACCTCCCGTTGGCAAGGCCGGTGCGACGCCTGTGGCGAGTGGAACACCATCGTCGAGGAAATCACCGATAGCGGGGTTGGCGCGGGGCCGAAATCGGCCAAGGCCAATGGGCGGCCGACCAACCTGGTGCCGCTGTCCGGGGAGACCGAGAGCGCGACCCGCGTGGTGACCGGGCTGGCAGAGCTGGACCGGGTGACCGGCGGCGGGTTCGTCAAGGGTTCGGCACTGCTGGTGGGCGGCGATCCGGGGATCGGCAAATCGACCCTGCTGCTGCAATCGGCGGCGGCGCTGGCCAACCAGGGCAAGAGCGTCGTCTATGTCTCGGGCGAAGAGGCGGTGGCGCAGGTACGGCTGCGGGCCCAAAGGCTGGGCCTGGGCGAGGCCAATGTGATGCTGGCGGCCGAGACCAATGTGGAGATCATTCTCGCGACGCTGGAGAACGGCCCTGCCCCCGATCTCGTCATCATCGATTCCATCCAGACGCTGTGGACCGACCGGGTGGATTCTGCGCCGGGCACGGTGACGCAGGTGCGCACCTCGGCGCAGGCGCTGACGCGCTTCGCCAAGAAGGGCGGCGCGGCGGTGGTGCTGGTGGGGCATGTGACCAAGGACGGGCAGATTGCCGGCCCCCGCGTGGTCGAGCATATGGTCGATGCCGTGCTCTATTTCGAGGGCGATGCCAGCCACACATTCCGCATCCTGCGCGGGGTGAAGAACCGCTATGGCGCGACCGACGAAATCGGCGTCTTCGCCATGACCGAGCTGGGGCTGGAACAGGTGGCCAATCCCTCGGCCCTGTTCCTCGACCAGCGCGACGAGGGCGCCGCCGGCTCGGCAGTGTTTGCCGGCATGGAGGGCACGCGGCCGCTACTCATTGAAATCCAGGCGCTGGTGGCCCCCTCCCCGCTCGGCACCCCGCGCCGGGCCGTGGTGGGCTGGGATTCGTCACGCCTCTCCATGGTGCTGGCCGTGCTCGAAACGCGCTGCGGGGTGCGGATCGGGGCCAATGACATCTATCTCA
>CAMLOA010000487.1 GCA_946481445.1 uncultured Devosia sp.
CTGGCCGCTGCAGGACGTGGTGAGCCTGTCGCTGCATGGCCGCCCGCTCGACCTCATCCGGCCGCATCTGCACCCGGCGGCTCGCATTCTCGCCCTCACCTCCGACGAGCACGGCCCGAGCCAGCTGGCCGCCCTGCTGACCCAGGCCGGTTTCGGCATGTCGCTGGTCACGGTGCTGGAAGCCTTGGGCGGTCCCGACGAGAAGGTCCGATCGCAAATGGCCATGAGCTTTGCGCTCGACGGCATCGATCCGCTCAACATCTGCGCCGTCAGCGTCGTTGCCCTGCCCGGCGCCCGCATCCTGCCGCTGACGCCCGGCCTCGACGACGCCCTCTTCGAGCATGACGGCCAGATCACCAAGCGCGAGGTCCGCGCCCTGACCCTTGCGGCCCTCGCCCCGCGCCGCAACGAGCTGCTCTGGGATATCGGCGCCGGCTCCGGCTCGGTTTCCATCGAGTGGATGCTGGCCGATCCGAGCCTCAGCGCCATCGCCATCGAGACCGATCCCATTCGCGCCGCGCGCGCCGCCCGCAATGCCGCCGCCTGCGGCGTTCCCGGCCTGCGCATCGTTGAGGGCACCGCTCCCGGCGCCCTGAGCGGCCTGCCCGAGCCGCATGCCATCTTCATCGGCGGCGGCGGTTCCGATCCCGGCGTGCTCGACGCCGCCATCGCCGCCCTGCGTCCCGGCGGCCGGCTGGTCGCCAATGCTGTCACCCTTGAGCTCGAAGCGATCCTGCTGGCGAAGCAATCCGCCCTGGGCGGGAGCCTCACCCGCGTTTCCGTCTCCCACGCCGGCCCGGTTGGCAGCATGACCGCCTGGCGCCCGGCCATGCCGATCACCCAATGGTCCTGGGTCAAGCCATGACGGTCCATTTCATTGGCGCCGGCCCCGGCGCGGCAGACCTCATCACCGTGCGCGGCATGAAGCTGCTGGGTTCCTGCCCCGTCTGCCTCTATGCCGGCTCCATCGTGCCGCCCGACATGCTGGCCTGGTGCGGTCCTAGCACCCGTCTCGTGGACACGGCCCCGCTGTCGCTGGACGAGATCGAGGCCGAATATGTGCGTGCCGACGCGGCCGGGCAGGATGTTGCCCGGCTCCATTCGGGTGATCTCTCCGTCTGGTCCGCCGTGGCCGAGCAGATGCGCCGGCTCGACCGCCTTGCCATCCCTTACACGCTCACCCCCGGAGTTCCCGCCTTCGCTGCCGCCGCCGCCGCACTGGGCCGCGAGCTCACCATTCCGGCCGCTGCGCAAAGTCTCGTGCTGACCCGCGTTTCCGGCCGCGCATCGCCCATGCCCCCGGGCGAAACGCTGGCAGCGTTCGGCGCCACCGGGGCGACGCTGGCCATCCATCTGGCCATCCATGCGCTGGATCGCGTCGTGGCCGAGCTGACACCGCTCTATGGCGCCGATTGCCCGGTCGCCATTGTCTTCCATGCCTCCTGGCCCGACGAGAAGGTCATCACCGGCACCCTGGCCGACATTCAATCCCGCTTCGCCGCCGATCCGGTTGAGCGCACCGCCATCATCTTCGTCGGGCGGGGCCTGGGTGCCGCCGACTTCCGCGAGAGTTCGCTCTACGATCCGGATTACCAGCGCCGGTTCCGCGACCGGCTCTAGCCGTTGACCGCCAGGCCCGGCTCCAGCTCATCGTTCCAGTCGATCGTGCCCGGACGCCCAAGCAGGAAGCCCTGCGCTTCGTTGCACCCTTCGATCCGCAGCACTTCGAGCTGCTCGGCGGTTTCCACGCCCTCGGCCAGCACGGGCACCGAAAGGCTGCGCCCCAGCGCCAGGATGGCGCGGACGATGGCCTTGGATTGCTCATCGCGCTCCACTTCGCTCATGAACGAGCGGTCCAGCTTGATCTTGTCGAAGGGGAAGCTGCGCAGCGTATCGAGCGAGGAATAGCCGGTGCCGAAATCGTCGATGGCGATGGAAACACCCATGGCCTTGATCTGGCGCAGGATATGAAGGGCGCGCTTCTTGTCGGCGATGATCGAGGTTTCGGTGACTTCCAGCTCCAGCCGTTGCGGCGCCAGCCGCGACTGGAACAGGGTGTTGCGCACCGTGTCGATCAGGTCGACCTGGCTGAGCTGGATCCCCGAGATATTGACCGCGATCTTGTAGGGTTCGGGCCATTGCGCAGCTTCCAGGCAGGCCATGCGCAACACCCAGTTGCCGATGGCGCCGATCGCACCGGTTTCCTCGGCCACGGGGATGAAGTCGGCCGGCGACGTCAGCCCATGGCCGGGCCGGTCCCAGCGCAGCAGCACCTCGTAGCCCGTGATCTCCCCCGTCGAGACCGATTTCTGTACCTGGTAGGCCAGGTGGAAACCATCGGTCTCCAGCGCCGTCCAGATATCGTTGGCCATGGCCCGGCGCTGGCGGGCGTGCTCGTCCATTTCGCTTTCGTAAAAGGCGACGCGCCGGTCGAACTCGTTCTTGGCGCGATACATGGCGAGGTCGGCATTGTTGAGCAGCTTGGAGCGGTCCCCGCCATCCTCGGGATAGACCGCCACGCCGATGCTGGCCGCCGTGTTGATCGTGTAACCTGCGGTTTCGATCCGGGTATGGAGCGCGTTCTCCACCCGTGCGAGGAATTCGCGCAGATGGTCGATATTACCG
>CAMLOA010000488.1 GCA_946481445.1 uncultured Devosia sp.
CGTACGGACCTGCTGGCCGAGGCTGGCTTCACCCCCGAAGACCTCAACGAAATCACCTGGGAGCGGTTCTTCGAAATCGGCAAGGAAGTCGAGGCCAAGACCGGCCACAAGATGACGTCCCATGACGTGGCCGATCCGGGCCTGCTGCGCATGATGCTGCAGTCGGCCGGCACCTGGTACTTCACCCCCGAGGGCGAGCCCAACATCGTGGGCAATGCCAAGTTCAAGGCCGCGCTCGAAACCCTGCAGGCCTTCCTGCAGTCGGACGTCTACAAACCGACTTCCGGCTGGAACGACTATACCGGCGCCTTCATCGGCGGCGAAGTGGCCTCGGTCAATTCGGCGGTCTGGATGGTCGGCGGCATCAAGGGCAACCAGGAACTGTCCGGCAAGTGGGGCGCCACGCAGCTGCCGCGACTGTCCAATGTGGAAGGCGCCACCAACTACTCCAACTGGGGTGGTTCGAGCTGGTACGTGCTGTCCAGCTCCGCCGAAAAGGCCGAAGCCATCGATTTCCTGACCAAGGTCTGGGCAGGCGACGTGGACTTCTACCAGACCATCCTGGTCGGCCAGGGCGCCGTGGGCTCGTGGATGCCGGCCCGTGAAGGCGAAGCCTATTCGTCGAGCGACGAATTCTTCTCCGGCCAGCCGGTCTGGGCCAACTTCTCGCAGTGGCTCGCCAAGATCCCGGGCGTCAACTACGGCCTGTTCACCAACGAAGCCGACGATGCCGTCCGTGCCCAGCTGCCGGCGCTCGCCGAAGGCGGCAACATCGACGAGATCATGGCCGCCATCGACGCTCAGATCCGCCAGCAGATCATGTAACCTCCCGGTCGGGGCGGCTGACCACCGCCCCGTCTGACGGCGGTCGCGTCCTTGCGATGGATGCGGCCGTCGGCAATATTGGCTCTGGGGGGAAATCATCATGGCTGCATCGCGGCTCACGCGCGGCGAACTCATCAACGGGTGGCTGTTCCTGGCGCCCACCCTGCTGCTTGTCGGCATCTTCCTGATCTTTCCGATCCTGTGGTCGCTCTGGATGAGCCTGCAGGTCGGTCGCGGGATGAACTTCACCTTCGGCGGCTTCTCCAACATCATCCGGCTGACCCAGGATCCGGTGTTCCAGCGCGCGCTGGGCAATACGGTGCTGTTCTTCGTGATCCAGGTGCCGATCATGCTGACGCTGGCGGCCCTGATGGCCGTGGCGCTCAACGATCCGACCCTGCGCTTCCGCGGCCTGTTCCGCACGGCGATCTTTCTGCCCTGCGTCACCTCGCTGGTGGCTTATTCGGCGCTGTTCAAGTCCATGTTCGCCGATGCGGGCCTGGTCAACAATGCGCTGATGTCGCTCAACCTGATCAATGAGCCCATCTACTGGATACGCGACCCCTTCTGGGCCAAGGTCCTGATCATCACCGCGATCACCTGGCGCTGGACCGGCTACAACATGATCTTCTACCTGGCGGCGCTGCAGAATATCGACCGCTCGATCTACGAGGCCGCCCGCATCGATGGCGTGCCGGCCTGGGCCCGGTTCTTCTACATCACCATTCCCATGCTCAAGCCGGTGATCCTGTTCACCTCGGTGACCTCCACCATCGGGACGCTGCAGCTGTTCGACGAGGTGATGAACATCACCGAGGGCGGCCCGGCAGACGCGACGCTGACACTGTCGCTCTACATCTACAACCTCACGTTCCGCTTCATGCCGAATTTCGGTTATGCCGCAACGGTTTCCTACGTCATCGTCGTGGCCGTCGCGATCCTCAGCCTCATCCAGTTCTATGTGGCTCGTGACAGGAGGCGCGCATGAACACCAACACAATCGGACGCGGGCTGACCTATGCCGGCCTGTCGCTGGTGGCCTTCGTCTCGGTCTTTCCGTTCTACTGGATGATGGTGGGCGCCACCAATACGTCGGCCGATGTCACCATCGGCAAGATGACCCCCGGCTCGGCGCTGTGGGACAATATCGTCTACTTCTTCACCCTGTTCGACGTTCCCCGCGTCCTGCTGAACACGACCGGGGTGGCCCTGGCCGGCACGGCGCTCACCCTGGCCGTCTGCTCGCTGGCCGGCTACGCCTTCGAGGTGTTCCGCAACCGCGTCAGCGAGAAGGTGTTCGCGCTCTACCTGCTGATGCTGTCCATCCCGTTTTCGGCCCTGATGATCCCACTCTTCATCATGATTTCGCGGGCGGGTCTCATCAACACCTTCGTGGGCGTGCTGCTGCCGGGCATCGCCTCGATCTTCATCATCTTCTACTTCCGCCAGGCCACCAAGGCCTTCCCCGGCGAGTTGCGCGACGCGGCCCGCATCGATGGCCTCAAGGAGTGGCAGATCTTCCTTTACGTCTATGTACCGGTGATGCGGTCGACCTATGCGGCTGCGACCATCATCGTGTTCATGTCGAACTGGAACAACTATCTCTGGCCGCTGATCGTGCTGCAGTCCAACGACAACAAGGTCATTACCCTGATCGTGTCGTCGATGCGGGCCGGGTACAATCCTCAGCAGGGTGCGATCATGTTCGCAACGATCATCGCGACCCTTCCCACCCTCATCATCTTCTTCCTGCTCCAGCGCCGCTTCGTCGAAGGCATGCTGG
>CAMLOA010000489.1 GCA_946481445.1 uncultured Devosia sp.
AGGGCGACCAGGTTGCCGAGCTGCGCGTCTACTGTAACGACCAGCTCGTGCAGACGGCGCCCCTCTATGCCGCCGAGAGCGTTGCCCAGGGCGACCTTGTCCGCCGGGCCACCGACGCGTTGAAGCAACTGGCTTTGGGGTGGCTCTGAGACGTCCCGGAGGGAAAGTCGCTCCGGTGGAGCGACTTTTGTCGAGGAGGCCATGAGCGCTACGCTCGAATGGCGGGCAAACCGTGCCGAAGGCAAATTCGCTCCAGTGGCGCGAATATGAGCGCTATGCGCGAATGGCGGGCCAGTGGACCGCCCTTTTCCCATCGGCTCCGGTGCCCTAAAAGGGTTGGAACCCAAGGAATCGCCTGCCCATGCTCGAAGCGCCCAATCGACGTCCAGCCCGCTTCATCACCTTTGAAGGCGGTGAAGGTGTTGGCAAGTCGACCCAGGTGCGGCGCCTGCTCAACAATCTGGGACATCACGCTGTCGAGGCCGTCCGTACGCGCGAGCCAGGCGGCACGCCCAAGGCCGAGGCGATCCGCTCCTTCATCCTGCAGGGCCGCTCGGAAGCCTGGGGCGCCGGGGCCGAGGCCGTGCTCTTCGCGGCTGCCCGCCTGGATCACGTCAACCAGTTGATTGCTCCCAACCTCGCCAAGGGCACCTGGGTCATTTCGGACCGCTTCTGCGACTCCACCCGCGCCTATCAGGGCCTGACGGGAGGCGTGGACGACCGCCTCATCGACGCGCTCGAGAACCTGGCGCTGGACGGTCATGTGCCCGATCTCACCATCGTGCTCGACATGGATCCGGCAATTGCCTTCCGCCGCGTCGAGCAGCGCGCCTTGGAAGATGGTCTGCAACTGACAGGTGACCGGTTCGAGAAGGAAGAACTCGATTGGCACCAGCGCCTGCGCGAGAATTTCCTCGATATCGCCGCGCGCAATGCCGACCGCTGCGTCGTCATTTCCGCCGAGCAGGACGAGGAAAAGCTGGAAGCCGCTATCTGGGAGGTGGTGAGCAGCCGTTTCCCTGAACTCCAGGCCGGGCCAGTCGCGTGACCGATCCGACGGCTCTTCCCGACTTGCCGCTGCCCGAGCAGCGCCAGGTCGCCATCGGGCATGACGCAGTCCGCAGCGCCGTGATGGGCCAGCTTGCTGAAGGGCGGCTGCCCGGCGCGATCATGCTGCATGGCCCCCAGGGCATCGGCAAGGCCACGCTTGCCTTCGAACTGGCCGTGGCCATTCTCACGGCAACGGGTGACGAGGACCAGCACCGGGTCAGCGAGCAGGTCGCGGCCCTCTCTCACCCCAACTTGTCGGTCCTGCGACGCAGGCCCAAGGATGCCAAGGGTTACTACACCGTCATCCGTGTTGAGGATGTGCGCGAACTGCGCGAGGCGCTGCACCACACCAGGGGCAGGGCAGGGCACCGCATCGCCATTCTCGACAGCATCGACGACTGCAATCCATCGGCCGCCAATGCGCTGTTGAAGACGCTGGAAGAACCGCCCGCGGACACCACCTTCTTTCTCATCTCCCACCGCCCCGGCCAGCTCCTGCCGACGATCCGCTCGCGCTGCCACAATCTGGCGCTGCGGCCACTCGATGACGCTTTGGTTTCGCGTGTCGTCACATCCAGCCTGCCCGATCTCGATCAGGCCGCTCTGGAGCGTGCCATCCAGCTTGCCGGCGGACGTCCGCGCCGGGCCTTCGAAACCCTGGCCCTTGCTGAAAACTCGCCCGTCGGCGCACTTCTCCTGTGGCTGCGCCGGCCCGAAGCCGCCCCCATTGCCGCCGAGCTGCAACTGGCGGATGCGCTGGGCAGTGATCCGCAGGGCGCGGACATGTCCTTTGCGCGCGAAATTCTCGCGGACTGGATGGCAGCGGAAATGCGCGAGGCGGCCATGCAGAAGGGCGCGCGCAGGCGTCTTGCCTCTGCCACCGAGCTATGGGAGAAGGCAGGCGCACTTCTGGACGAAGCCGACAGCGTCAATCTCGACATGAAACAGACGCTGGTGGTCATCTTCGACGCCATCCGGAAGCATTGCGCCCTTATCGCCAATCCCGCCGAGCCAGCATGACCGCCAAGCCCTTTTACGTCACCACCGCGATCGCCTATCCCAATGGCGCCCCCCATATCGGGCACGCCTATGAGATGATTGCGACCGACGCCATTGCCCGCTGGAAGCGGCTGGAGGGTCGGGACGTCTATTTTCTCACGGGCACGGACGAGCACGGCATCAAGATGGTGCAGACCGCGGCCAAGGAGGGCATTCCCGTCAAGGACCTGGCCGACCGCAATGCCGGCGAGTTCCTGAAGTTGGCGGCGGAGCTAAACATCTCCAACGACGACTTCATCCGCACAACGGAAAAGCGTCACCACGAGGCGTCGCAAGCCATCTGGAAGAAGATGGAAGCCAGCCACAACGGCGACATCTTCCAGTCCACCTACAAGGGCTGGTACTCGGTGCGCGACGAGGCCTATTTCGACGAAAGCGAGCTGACCGAGAAGGACGGCAAGAAATACGCGCCCTCGGGTGCCGAGGTCGAATGGGTCGAAGAGCCGACCTATTTCTTCCGCCTCTCGGCCTATCAGCAGAAGCTGCTCGACCTCTACG
>CAMLOA010000490.1 GCA_946481445.1 uncultured Devosia sp.
GGTGATCGGCGCCTTCATCATGGGCGTGATGAACAACGGCATGTCCATCATGGGCGTCAACATCGACTGGCAGCAGATGATCAAGGGCGTGGTGCTGCTGGCTGCCGTGTTCTTCGACCTCTACAACAAGAACCGCGCCTGATTTTCCGGGCCGTGGAATGCAAAGGCCGCCGGGGTGATCCGGCGGCCTCTTTGTTTGTGGTGATGGGCGGCCGGTGAGACCGGATGATGCGGAGACACGGTTATCTTCCGATCGGCTTGCCTTCCGCATCGACCAGGCCATGCTGGCGGTAGAGGTCCATTTCGTCGCCAGCGATGAAGGCGAAGATGACGGGGCCTGCCTGCTGGCGCTGCAGCAGATAAACCAGGCTGAAGGGAATGGCGACGTCCTGTCCGTCCGAGGGGCGGCGGTAGCGGGCGACGTAGGAGACGGCCACCCTGTCATGGTTCTCGGCGATCTCCTGCGTGTCCACGGCGGCGACGTCCAGGCCAGTGGTGCCAATGGCCCGGTAATAGGCGTAGCCCTGCTCCAGCGTGGCAACGAAGCTGTCGTCATTGTTGCCGCAGGCAAGGCCACCGCCGGTGGCCAGGGACATGAAGGTGGGGGCGAAGAAGGAGCGGATCAATTCAACCTGGACCGGTCCGGCCAAGGATTGTTCATAGGCCTGGGCGTAGCGGCGGAAGAAGGCGGCATAGTCGGGCTGCTGCATGGCTGCTCTCCTCGCCAGAACAACGCCCCAACCACGCGCGGGTTCGACGCTATGGTCCTGCTGGCGCCCTCAGGTCTCGACTTCGGCGTCGGGGCGCGCGCCCCATTCGGCCCAGGAGCCGTCATAGACGGCCACATCCCTGGCGCCGGCCAGTTCGGCGGCGAGGGCGAGGGTGGCGGCGGTGATGCCGGAGCCACAGGAGGTGATCAGCGGCTGGCTCAGGTCAATGCCGCGATCGGCGAAGATGGTGCGCAATTCTTCAGGCGGCTTCATCTGGCCCGCCTCGCTGACGAGGCCGACCGGGACGCTCACGCTGTCGGGGATGTGGCCGCCCCGCAGGCCGGGGCGCGGCTCGGGCACTTCGGCGTGGAAGCGCGGGGCAGGCCTTGCATCGGCAATCTGGGCGGCGCCGTCGCGGCTGCGGTCCCGGACCGTTTCGAAATCGGCGACACGGGACGGGTCGAAATCGGTCTCGAACCGCACCGGCAGCCGGGTGACGAGGCCCGATTCGGTCGGGCGCTTCTCGGAACGCCACTTTGGCGCGCCCCCGGCCAGGATGCGGACATCGCGGGCGCCCATGACCTTGAAGGTCCACCAGACGCGCGGCGCCGAAAACAGGCCCACCTCGTCGTAGACCACGATAGTCATGGCCTCCGATATGCCCAGCGCGCCGACCATGCGGGCAAAATCGGCGGGCGCCGGCAGCATGTGGGGCAGGTCGGTGGAGGTGTCGGCGACGCCGTCTATGTCAAAGAAGACCGCTCCCGGAATATGGCCCGCCAGATACTCTGCCTGCGCATTGCGGGCGGCATTGGGCATGTGCCAGGAGCCGTCCAGCACCACGACATCGGGATCGGCCAGGTGCGCGGCGAGCCAGTCGGTGGTGACGAAGGGCGATTCCATGGCGCGGGCTCTCCGGGTTGCGGCGGGAGAATGGGCCGGGGCGCGGCGGCGGTCAAAGGGTAAATTGGCGCCGCGTGTGCCCCCTGTTCCCGTCCCGCCGCATCGTGCAGCCGGGTTCAGGCGCCGAGCGCCAGCACGTCCTTCTGCGCGAAATGCAGGGTGACCGTGTCGCCGCGCCGGGGCGGGTTTTCGGCATGGTTGTTGAAGGTATCGATGCTGACCAGCGTGCCATCGACATCGACGCGAAGGCGGACGACCGATCCGAGGAAGCCGACATCGGTCACGGTGCCGGTGAGGGAAGCATCGGCATCGGGCCGCGGGGACAGGGAGATGAGTTCGGGCCGGATGGCGCGGTCGCTGCCGAAGGAAGCCGGCAGCGCATTGAGCTGGCCCACAAAGGTCGCGACGAACCGGGTCGCCGGCTTGTTGTAGATCTCGTGCGGCGCGCCCAGTTGCTCGATATTGCCGGCGTTCATCACCACGACGCGATCGGAAATGGTCAGCGCCTCTTCCTGGTCATGGGTGACGAAAACCGTGGTGATGCCCAACTCGCGCTGGATGGCGCGAATCTCCTCGCGCAGGGAGACGCGAATCTTGGCATCGAGGGCGGAGAGCGGCTCATCGAGCAGGAGGAGGCGGGGCTTGGGCGCGATGGCGCGGGCCAGCGCGACGCGCTGCTGCTGGCCGCCGCTCATTTCATAGGGGTAACGCTTGTCGAAGCCGGACAGACCGATCAGCTTGAGCATTTCCTCGACGCGGGCGCGGCGCTGCTCGGCCGGCATGCCGGCAATCTTGAGGCCGAAGCCGATATTGTCGCCGACATTGAGATTGGGAAACAGGGCATAGGCCTGGAACACCATGCCGAGCTGGCGCTGATTGGGCTTGAGGCTGGTAATGTCCTGGCCGTCGACCCTGATGGCACCACCGCTGGGGCTCTCGAAGCCGGCGATCATGCGCAGGATGGTGGTCTTGCCGCAGCCGGAGGGGCC
>CAMLOA010000491.1 GCA_946481445.1 uncultured Devosia sp.
CATCGCCCATGTCGATTGCGACGCCTTCTACGCTTCGGTGGAAAAGCGCGACAATCCCGATTTGCGCGACAAGCCTCTGATCATCGGTGGAGGCGTCCGGGGCGTTGTCTCCACCTGTTGCTACATCGCCCGCCAGTCGGGTGTCCGCTCGGCAATGCCGATGTTCAAGGCACGAGAGCTTTGTCCCGACGCCGTCATCATCAAGCCCGACATGGCAAAATATGTCGGGGTGAGCCGTCAGATCCGGGCCATCATGGATACGCTGACGCCGCTGGTCGAGCCGCTATCGATCGACGAAGCCTTTCTCGACCTGACCGGCACCCAGGCCCTTCACAGGGCGGCTCCGGCCATTGTGCTTGCGCGGTTCGCACAGGCGGTCGAGAGAGAGGTTGGCGTCACCATTTCGGTCGGGTTGAGCCACAACAAGTTTCTCGCCAAGGTGGCGTCCGACCTGGACAAGCCGCGCGGATTCGCCGTCATCGGCCGGGCCGAGACGGAGACATTCCTTGCTCCCAGGCCGATCAGCCTCATCTATGGTGTTGGCAAGGTGTTCGCCGAAACGCTGCGCAGGGACGGCCTCGTCACCATCGGCCAGCTGCAGGAGGAACCGCCCGAAAACCTCATGCGGCGGTATGGCGAAACCGGTGCCCGTCTCGCCCGTCTGGCGCGTGGTCAGGATGCGCGGCGCGTCTCGATCGACGGCGAGATGAAGAGCGTGTCGTCGGAAACGACTTTCAACAGCGACATCAATTCGTTGGATGCACTTTCTGTTGAGTTGCTGAAAGTGTCGGAAAGGCTCTCGGAGCGGCTGAAGGTCAAAGGCCTTGTCGGCGGGACGGTCACCCTCAAGCTCAAGTCGGCCGGTTTCCGCTTGCGCACCAGGGCCCGCCACCTGATGATGCCGACCCAACTGGCCAATGTGATCTATGAAGCCGGGCTGTCCCTGCTGGAACGGGAAGTCGATGGAACCGCTTTCCGGCTGATCGGAATCGGTGTTTCAGGTATCGAGGCAGCTGATGGCGCCGATCCGGCGGATCTGCTGGAACCCGGCATTGCCCGCAAGGCGGCCGCGGAGCGTGCCATGGATCGCGTCAGAACCCGCTTCGGCCGTGAGGCCGTCGTGCGCGGAAAGCTCTATCAGCCAAAGGCGGCCAGCGGACCGGCCGGACAAGACGAAAACAGGAACGAAGGCGAGACCAATGACCAGCCCGATCGAAAAGCTCCGTGAATACGGCTACGAACTCCCTGCCCCCAAGGCCCCGGTGGCAAGCTACGTACCGGTGACCCGGTCCGGCAACATCCTCTATGTCTCGGGCCAGATTTCCGCCAACGAGAACGGGGTTGTCACCGGTCTGCTGGGGGACACCATGAATGTCGTCCAGGGCGGCAACGCTGCCGAGCTGGCTGCTCTCAACGTGCTGTCGCAGATCGTCCATATGGGGGGTGTACCCCTCGACGAGATCAAGCGCATCCTCAAGGTCACCGTCCTGGTCGCGTCGACGCCTCAGTTTACGGAGCAGCACCTGGTCGCAAACGGCTGTTCCAACCTCCTGGTTGGCGTTCTGGGCGACAAGGGCAAGCATGCCCGTGCCGCCTTCGGCGTGGCGTCCCTGCCCTTTGGTGCCGCTGTGGAGATCGAGGCCGTCGTCGAGGTCTAGTCACCTCCGCGTCACACGCCAAAGCGACAACAGGCATAACGCTATGCGAGGCCATGCCCATGACTGAACCCTTGTTCCCCCGGCCGGTAGCTCACCGCGGACTGCACAACCGCGTTGGCGGCGTCATCGAGAACAGCGCCAGCGCCTTCGAAGCCGCGGTTGCCGGGAACTTCGCGATCGAATGCGACGTCCAGCTCACCAGCGACGGTGTGCCGGTGATCTTCCACGATGACGTGATGGAGAGGCTCCTGGGCAAGACCGGCGCCGTGGCCGATTGTTCCGCCGCCGAGATTACCTCTTCCCCGCTCACAGGCAGCGCAAAGGCCGAGTGCCCGCAGCGCTTCGGCGATTTCCTGGCCCAGATCAACGGTCGCGCGCTGCTGCAGGTCGAGCTCAAGCACCAGCGTGATACCACCGGTACCCAGCTTCTCGCGCGTTCCGTTGCCGAGGCGCTCAAGTCCTACGATGGCCCGGTGACGGTCGAATCCTTCGATCCGAACCTGCTGACTGCGGTGCGCCAGTTCGGGTTCACCGGCCCCCGGGGCATCATTACCTATGACTACGAGGATGCGGACGAAGGCCGGCATCTGAGCGACGCGCAGCGCTTTGTCCTCCGGCACCTGCTGCACTGGCACGAGACCCAGTTCGATTTCATCTCCTGTGCCAAGGATGCACTCGATCTGCCAGCCATCAAATTCTGGCGGGCGTTGGGCAAGCCGGTTACAGCCTGGACTATCCGGTCCCAGGCGGAAGCAGATGCGGCCATGGGCAAGGCTGATCAGATCGTCTTTGAGGGGTTCCAACCTGATTAGGGCTTGCGTGGCGGCGCTTGTCGTCTTGATGGTCGCGCCTGCCGTGCCGGCTCAGGACGTGGTCCTGCCGCCGCCGGGCGCGCAATACGATTCCCAGCTCGGCGGTGCCTATCCTCCACCCCCC
>CAMLOA010000492.1 GCA_946481445.1 uncultured Devosia sp.
ACCCCGCGCAGCGCGAGGCGGCGGGATTGCTCGATGCCGTGCTGGCGGGCGTGTCGGCCGAACGGCCGAAAGGGATGTTCGGGCGTCTGTTCGACAGGGCCGAGCCCGCCGCGAAGGGCCTCTATCTTCACGGCGAGGTGGGGCGCGGCAAGACCATGCTGATGGACCTGTTCTACGAGCAGGTGCCGATCCGGCAGAAGCGGCGCGTGCATTTCCACGAGTTCATGGACGAGGTGCATGCCGGCATTGCTGCGTTCCGCAAGTCCAAGAAGGGCAAGGCGGACGACGCCGATCCGGTCGAGGCGGTGGTGCGGCCCATGCTCAAGGGCGGCCTGCGGCTGCTGTGCCTGGACGAATTCCATGTGCACGACATCACCAATGCCATGCTGCTGACCCGGCTGTTCGAGAAGCTGTTCGCCGGTGGGGTGACGCTGGTGGCGACATCGAACGTGGTGCCGGACGACCTCTACAAGGACGGACTCAACCGCCAGCTCTTCCTGCCCTTCATCGCGCTGCTCAAGCGGCACGTCGTGGTGGCATCGCTGCCCGCGGCACGCGACTATCGCCGCCTCAAGTTTGCCGGCCAGCATGTCTATGCCTTCGGCACCGGCGCCGAAGTGCAGGCGGAGATGGACCGGCTGTGGCTGCGCATCACCGGCGGCGAGCCGGGCCATCCGGGCGTGGTGGAGAGCATCGGGCGGGAAATCCATGTGCCGCTGACGGCCATGGGGGCGGCGCGGTTCGGGTTTTCCGACCTGTGCGAAAAGCCGCTGGGCTCACGCGATTTCGTCCGTATCTCCCACCAGTTCGATTCCATCATCATCGACGAGGTGCCGCAGATGGATCGCACCAGGTCCGACGCGGCCAAGCGCTTCATCCTCCTGATCGACAACCTCTACGATCGCGGCGTGAAACTGGGCGCCAGCTTCGCCGTGCCGCTCGAGCAACTGGGCAAGGACGACCGGACCGCTTTCGAATTCCAGCGCACCATCTCGCGGCTCGATGAAATGCAGTCGGAGGAGTATCTGGGCCGGGCGCTGGCCGACACGCCGAGCCAGGCCACGGGCTGACAATGCAGCGGGTGATGATCATCGGCGGCCCTGGCTCCGGCAAGAGCTGGCTGGCAGCGAAACTCTCCAATCGCCTGCAGCTGCCAGTAATCGCAATTGATGCCCTGCTGCACGATCCCAGCGGCCATCTCCGCCCCGCAGATGCCATCGACGCAGATGCGCGCGCGGCGACGCTGGGCGACCGATGGATCATAGAAGGCGGCAACACCCGCACCTATGCCGAACGCCTGGCGCGGGCCGATTGCCTGATCCGCCTGCGCCCGCACCGTGTGGTTCGCCTGTGGGGCGTGGTTCGGCGGGGCGGGGCAACCGTGCCGCTGCTGCGATGGACCTGGAACTACGACCGCGTGTTTGGACCGGCCGAGGACCGCCTGCTGGCCAGCGCCCCGGCAATCCCTGTCCATGACCTGCGCTCGCGCAGAGCGGTGCGCACATGGTTTGAGTCACTCGGGCAGTAGCGCAGAAGCTTGCCCAACCGGCACGCCCCCTTCACCCATCAGCAAGGGCCAAAACGGCTTTAAGACGAAGGGTTCACTTGCCCGTGCCGGTCGACAGGGTTAAGAGGTGCGCCAATTCAACGCAGTCTGGGATGAGGACTTATGGCGCGCAAGAAGATCGCTCTTATCGGCTCGGGTCAGATCGGTGGAACGCTGGCTTTGCTGGCCGCCCAGAAGGAACTCGGTGACGTCGTCATGTTCGACGTGGTCGACGGCGTCGGTCCGGGCAAGGCGCTCGACATTGCCCAGTCCGCGCCCAGCCAGGGCTTTGACGTCGCCATGAAGGGCACGTCCGAATACAAGGACATCGCCGGAGCGGACGTGGTGATCGTGACCGCGGGCGTACCGCGCAAGCCGGGCATGAGCCGCGACGACCTGCTCGAAATCAACCTCAAGGTGATGGAGCAGGTGGGCGCTGGCATTGCCAAATATGCCAAGGACGCCTTCGTCATCTGCATCACCAATCCGCTCGACGCCATGGTCTGGGCGCTGCAGAAGTTCTCGGGCCTGCCCACCAACAAGGTGATCGGCATGGCCGGCGTGCTGGACTCCTCCCGCTTCATCCACTTCATCGCCGAAGAACTCGGTGTCTCGACCGAAGATGTCTCGGCCTTCGTGCTGGGCGGCCACGGCGACACCATGGTGCCGCTGACCCGCTATTCCACCGTCGCCGGCATCCCGCTGACCGACGTGGTCAAGATGGGGTGGATGAGCAAGGAGAAGCTCGATTCCATCGTGCAGCGCACCCGCGATGGCGGTGCCGAGATCGTCGGCCTGCTCAAGACCGGCTCGGCCTTCTACGCCCCGGCGGCTTCGGCCATTGCCATGGCCGAGAGCTATCTCAAGGACAAGAAGCGCGTGCTGCCCTCGGCGGCCTTCCTCAATGGCGAATATGGCGTCAAGGGCACCTATGTGGGCGTGCCGGTGGTGATTGGTGCCGGTGGCGCCGAGAAGGTCATCGAGATTTCGCTGAACTCGGCCGAGCAGAAGGCTTTCGACAAGTCGGTCGGCGCCGTTGAGG
>CAMLOA010000493.1 GCA_946481445.1 uncultured Devosia sp.
AGAAGCCGACATTGATGAACATGGTGCGGATGGTCGAGGACATGGCCTCGATGCCCGTGAGGCTCAACGGGCGCGGGGCGGGCTCGGTCATTCATCCGCCTCCTGCTGTTCGGCCGTGGCGGCGGCGTCGAGCCCATCGAGAATGTCGAGGAAACTCTCGGCCTGCGGCGCATAGAGGCCGCTCCGGTCCACCTCGATAATGCGCTCGAAGTCGGCGCGCGCTGCGTCGTTGTGACCGCTGACGGCAAGGGCGGTCCCGCGAGACATGAGCGGGGCAGGGTTATAGGCATCAAGCGCTATGGCCCGGTCGAGTCTCAACAGGGCTTCCGGAATGCGATCGAGCGCTAGCAGGAGTTTGCCCGCCTCGAACAACAGTTGGGAATCGTCAGGCGTCACAGCCAGGGCGCGATCCAATGCCTCAAGCGCGGCGCCTGGCTGATCGGTCAGCATAAGGCCAAAGGCATAGGAGGCGTGGGCGATGGCGTCATTGGGAGCGTGTTCGGAGGCTGCTCGCAGCATGGGCAGGGCGCCGGCAAGGTCACCTCGTGTCAGGTAGTCCTCGAACATGGCCGTGGTAGCCAAGACGTAAGCAGGATCAACCATCAACGCCCGTTCAAACCATCCACGGGCCTTTTCGACATTGCCGCGCTCACGCTCGATCATGCCGATGCGGGAATAGTAGTGAGCACTCTGACTGTCGAGAGCTGCCGCCTTTTCGAAAAGGGCGATCGCATTGTCCAGGTCGCCGGCGCCGGCCGCCAGTTCGGCATAACCTTCATAGGGCTTGGCGCTGTTCGGCTGTTCGGCGGCCAGTTCGTCATAGATTTTCCGCGCTGCCGCCGGGTCGCCAAGGCGTCGCAATGCGCCCGCGAGATTGGCCCGCGCCACGCTGAATTCGGGGTCGAGCGCCACGGCGGCCTGATATGCAGGCCAGGCCGTTCGGTCGTCTCCCTGCTCGGACCGGATATTGCCGATGAGCATATAGGCCCATTTGCTGTCCGGATGGTGCTGCCGAATTAGGCGCCGGGCCAGTGCCACCGCCCGGACGGGTTCGGAGGTAGAAATGGCGGCAATTGCCACGAAGGGGTCCAAAACCTGCAGGACCTGAATGGCAGCCTGGGTGAAATAGGTTCGCAAATCCGCATCGCCCACGGCTGGCAGGTCGATGACCTCGCTCGTGCCGCGCAGCACGCGCAGGCGCAGCACCATGCCCTCGGGGGTGCAGGCAGCATCGGCGCAGGTGAATTCGCCTGATATGCGCGTCTGGTGCAGGTTGAAGAACTGGCGGGTCTGGCGGACGATGGAATCCATCGACAAGCCCACTTCGGGTACCGAGAACTGCACTTGCTGGCTATTGGGAATGGCCGCGACGCTTTCCTTGGAGGTGCGGGCCAAGGCATTGGCATCGCGCAGGCCATCCCACAGGCGGCTTGCCACGACTTCGGGCGTGAGGCCCCGCGTCACCAGCGCCTCGGGCACGGCGATGGGCTCGATCAGCACCGGATTGCGCAGGAACTGGCTGAGCAGGATCGGCAGGAAAATCAGGATGGCCAGCACGAAGGCCAGGTTGAGGATGAGCTTGCGCAGCCGGGTCGAGCCGCTTTCGATCGTGGGCAGGGAGAGGCGCCGGCTGGGTCGTGGCGCGACCTCGACCGACGCAGCCGGTTTCGGCGCACGCTTGCGCGGCGCACCGCTTCTGGCCGCAGGTTTGGCGGGCGCACGCGCCATCTGTCTGAACTCCCCCAGTGGCGGAGTTTTACTGGGGAATTTTTACGCTGAATAGAGGCGGGTGCCCCGGATGGCTTCGGCCATTTTTTCGAAGGTTTTGCCGAAGGGCGTGGCTTCGCGCCAGACCAGAGAGAGAAGCCGTCTGGCGCCGGGCGAGACCAGGTTGTGGATGGCGATGCGGGGATTGGTGGCTTCCTTGCGCAGGGCGATGGCCGGCAGCAGCGTCACGCCCTGGCCGTTGGCAACGAATTCGACAATCGTCGAGAGGGAAGTGGCCGCGAAGGTGCGGGCGGATGCGTCGCTGTCGAGCCGGCAGGCGGCGATAGTCTGGTCGCGGAAGCAGTGGCCCTCGTCGAGCAGCAGAATACGCTCGGGCGCGAGGCTTGCGAGGGAAACTGGTTCGGATGGCCCTTCGTCGCGGCTGGTGGCGAGCACGAAGGGATCGTCGAACAGGGCGCGGCTGACGAGCCTGGGGCCGCCCTGGGGCGGAGCGGTGCCGATCAGCGCAATGTCCAGGCTACCATCGACCAGGCCCGCGATCAGGGCGTCGGTGCGGTTTTCGCTGATGGTGAAGTCGATGCCGGGCAGGCCGGTGGTCAAAGCGGGGAAGATATCGGGCAGCAGATAGGGCGCCACGGTGGGAATGAGGCCGAAACGGACCGGGCGGTCGGGCTGGCCGGCATGGCCCAGGGCGAAAGCGTCGAGCGCCTCGGCGCTGTCCAGCACATGCCGGGCCCGGCTGATGAATTCGGTTCCGAACGGGGTCGGCCTTATGCCGGATTTCAGCCGATCGAACAGTGTCGTGCCGCAGAGGTCTTCCATAGCCAGTATCTGCTGGCTGAGCGCCGGC
>CAMLOA010000494.1 GCA_946481445.1 uncultured Devosia sp.
GTCGTCATATATCTCGTCGGTCATCACCCAGACATGCGGATGGCGCTCCAGCACTGCGGCGAGACCCGCCAGTTCGGCATCGGAATAGGCCGCGCCGGTGGGGTTGGACGGCGCATTGAGGATCAGCCAGCGCGTCCTTGGTGTGATCGCCGCCTCCAGCGCCGCCGGGGCAAGCTTGAAGCCTGATGCCTCGGGGCAGGCGACGATGACCGGCTTGCCTTCATTGGCCAATACCATGTCCGGATAAGAGACCCAGTAGGGCGCCGGGATGATAACCTCTGCCCCGCCATCGACCGAGGCCATCAGCGCGACGAAGATGATCTGCTTGGCGCCACCTCCGACCGACACCTGGTCGTCGGCATAGTCGATACCGGTGCGCGCCTTGATGCGCGCCTGGATGGCGCGGCGGAGGGCGGGGGTGCCGTTGACGGGGGTATACTTGGTATCGCCGTTCTGGATGGCGGCGATCCCAACGGCCTTGACGCTGTCGGGCGTGTCGAAGTCCGGCTCGCCCACGGTCATGTCCACCAAGTCCTTGCCCGCGGCCTTGAGTTCCTTGGCGCGTGCGGCGGCGGCGACGCTAGGCGACGGCTTGATCCGCGCAACCCGCGCGGCAGGCGTGAATGTGCTCATTGCTGTCCTGCTCGGACGCGCATGGGCGTCCATTCCCTTGGCGGCCTCGCGAGATGCGCGCCGCTCCGCCCGTCATCATAAGTCAGCCCACCGGGCCACCGCCAAAAGCGCTTCGGTCTGGGGTAATAAGGAAGGGCGATGGAAGGTCATGTCATCGCGCAATGATCTGACCCCATCAGACAGCCCTTATGGTAGCCAATCGGAACAGGAATATATGGCTGCAACGGCACCGCCGAAGCCAATGGACCCGGCAGTTTCGCAGGCGCTTGATGGATTTCGATCGGCTCAAGGCAATCATCGACTGGATGGCTCGCTCGCCCCTCGGCGAACTCGAGATCACCGAAGGCGATTTTCATGTCCACCTGGTCAAGACGGCCCGGGGCGTCGTGTCGGCAAAGCCCGAAACGCCAGTGGCGCTGGGGTCCGTCGTAACCGCTGCCACCTATGGCGTTGTTCACCTCTCGCCGGCGCCCGATGCCGCTCCCTTTGTTCAGCTTGGGCAGCACGTGGAACTAGGGCAGTCGCTCTGCGTCATCGAGGCGATGAAGGTGTTCAGTCCCATCGAGGCCGACAAGGCCGGTGCCGTTACCGCAATCCTCGTTGCTGACGGTGCCGAGGTGACAGCGGGGCAGCCGCTCTTCCGGCTGGAGTAAGCAACATGTTCGACAAGCTGCTCATTGCCAATCGTGGCGAGATCGCCCTGCGCATCCAGCGCGCGGCACAGGGCCTCGGGATCAAGACCGTGGCGGTATATTCTCAGGGCGATGCCGCGGCCCCCTATCTTGAAACCGCCGATGAAGCCATTTGCATCGGCCCGGCCCCATCGCGCAGCAGCTACCTCAATGCCGACGCGATCATCATGGCAGCACAGCTTACCGAGGCCGGCGCCATCCATCCCGGCTATGGCTTTCTCTCGGAAAACGCCGCCTTTGCCGATGCCATTGCGGCCGCCGGGCTGATCTTCGTCGGTCCCAGCGCCGACTGCATTCGCACCATGGGTGACAAGGTGGCGGCCAAGCGCGCCATGATCGAGGCCGGTGTGCCCTGCGTGCCCGGACCCGATAGTGCTCTGCCCCACGATATCGGCGCCATCCGCGCCATCGCGGACGCCATTGGCTATCCTGTCATCGTCAAGGCTGCTGGCGGTGGCGGCGGGCGCGGCATGCGCGTCGTGCGGGGCGGCGGTGAACTGGCCGAGGCGATTGCACTCACGCGTGAGGAGGCGCAGCGCTTCTTCAACAATCCCGAGCTCTATCTCGAGAAATTCCTGGAAAATCCGCGCCATGTTGAAATCCAGGTGCTGTGCGACAGCCATGGCAACGCCCTCTGGCTGGGCGATCGCGACTGCTCGATGCAGCGCCGCCACCAGAAGGTCATCGAGGAGGCGCCGGCGCCCGGTATCGATCGCGCCCTGATCGCCCAGGTCGGAGAACGCTGCGCCGCAGCCTGCCGCCGCATCGGTTACGTAGGAGCCGGGACGTTCGAGTTCCTCTATGAGGATGGCCAGTTCTATTTCATCGAAATGAACACCCGGGTGCAGGTCGAGCACCCGGTCACCGAAATGGTCACCGGCCTCGACATCGTCGCCATGCAGTTGCGCGCTGCGCGGGGCGAGGCGTTCAGCGTTCGCCAGGCCGATGTCACCACCAACGGCCACGCCATCGAATGCCGCATCAATGCGGAAGACCCGTTCAGCTTTGCGCCGGCCCCCGGCACCATCAGCGCCCTGCAGTTACCCGAGGGGTCCGGTACTCGCGTCGATACGCATGTGCGAGCCGGCTACACCATCCCCACTCACTATGACTCGATGATCGGCAAACTGATCGTGCATGGGACAGATCGCAGGGAAGCGCTGGCCCGGATGCGCGCGGCCCTGGCCGCCTTCCGCATCGAGGGCATAGCCAGCAACATCCCGCTGCAGCAGGCGCTGATGGACG
>CAMLOA010000495.1 GCA_946481445.1 uncultured Devosia sp.
TTTCGTCTTCTGCCTGCCCGGCTCCCGCGGCGCCTGCCGCGACGCCTGGGAAGGCGTCCTCACCCACCAGCTCGATTACCGGCATAAGCCGTGCAACTTCGTCGAACTGATGCCGCGGCTGGACGAACGCTAAGCGTCACAAGACTTCACAAAGGAGAAGGGCGCCGGCGTGGTCACCGGCGCCCTTCTCTTGCGCTGTTGATGCCTTAGTGGCCGTGACCGCCCGGTGCACCGCCGGTTGGGCGGCGGATGAAGAAGGCCGCGACGATCGCCAGCAGCGAGATCGATGCCCCCACCGTGAAGGCCACCCGGATACCCGAGGCGAGGGCTTCGACCTGGTCGACGCCGGCGGCAAGGAACCCTGCCGTCTGGATGGTCATCACCGCGATGAAGAGCGCGATACCCGCCGCGCCGGCCAGCTGCTGGATCGAGCCCAGCACGGCGCTGGCATGGGAATAGAGCTCCATGCGCACCGAGCCCATCGAGGAGGTGAAGACCGGCGTGAAGATCAGCGCCAGGCCGACGCTCAGCACGACATGGCCGGCCAGCAGCGCCCAGGGCGAGGTGTCCTGGCCCACCGTGGTCAGCGCCCACAGCACCGCCGAGACCAGGATTGCGCCCGGAACGGCCAGGACAGTGGGGCCGACACGGTCGAACAGGCGACCGACGACAGGGCCCATCAGGCCCATGATCAGGCCGCCCGGCAGCAGGATCAGGCCGGTCTGCAAGGTATCCAGACCGAGCACGTTCTGCGTGTACATGGGCAGCAGGATCACGGTGCCGAACAGCGCCATCATGGCGATCAGCATCATGCTGACCGAAACGGTGTAGTTCGTCGACTTGAACACGCGCAGATCCAGCAGGGCCTTGTTGTCGCGCTGCAGCACGAGCTGGCGCCACACGAAGACGACCATGGCCACCGCACCCACCGCGACCGGCACCCAGACCGGGATGGCGGACGGTGCCGCATCCGAGTGGGCTATGGCTTCACCGAAGCCGGAAAGGCCATAGACCAGCCCGCCAAAGGCAAAGGCGGACAGGATCACGGAGACGAAATCGAGCGGCGCGTAGCGCGGGGTCGAGACATTCTGGATCTTGCGATAGCCCAGGGCCAGGGCGCCCAGGGCGATCGGCAGGATGAGCAGGAACATCCAGCGCCAGTCCATGTTGGCCAGGATGAAGCCGCCAATGGTCGGGCCGACAGCCGGCGCCACCGACATGACGATGGAGATATTGCCCATGGTCTTGCCGCGCGATTCCGGCGGCACCAGCGTCATGACGGTGGTCATGAGCAGAGGCATCATGATGGCCGTGCCGACGGCCTGCACCACACGGCCCAGCACCAGCAGTTCGAGCCCGGGAGCCACTGCACAGACCGCCGTGCCCGCTGCGAAGATCGACATGGCCAGGATGAAGATGGGCCGCGTGTTCAGCCGCTGCAGCAGGAAGCCGGTGATCGGGATGACCACGGCCATGGTCAGCAGGAAGGCGGTGGTCAGCCATTGAGCCGCGCTCGCGGTCACGCCCAAATCTGCCATCAGGTGCGGAATGGCCACGCTCATGATGGTCTCGTTGAGAAACACCACGAATGTGGACACCAGCAGAAGGGCGATGACCAGCCTGTTGCGGGCGGCATCGTTGGCCGCCGGCGCGGCAGCGTCGGGCATGGCGTCAAAAGTTGTTGCTTCGGTACTCATGGATGGTTCCCTCAACCAGAAAAGCAGTGTCGGCAGGACGACGAGCGTCGCCGGCCCATTTCGACGACGCTTGTCCAAAGAATTCGCGACAGCCTGTGTCAGCAGGATCAGTTAAGTCTTGCGTTTGGTAATCCAGGCGACGCGACCGGACGAAAATCAAATATTCCGCTTAACCGAAAAACGGCCTGTGGTTCGCGGAAGGGGCGTTGGTGTACTCCCGCCAGCACGCATCGTCCAGCCGCGAAATTGCACTTCAGCGATGCGATTTCCGGATCTCCCGCTCTTTAACCCATGCGGTCTCAATCCCATATGTTATACGGCAAGCAAGGCCGAGTTCTTGTTTTGTTCTCATTCAGCTGCTAGATACTGGTGCGTCGGGTGGCACGATTCCACACCTTTTACGCCCGGCAGGAGAACAGCCATGGCGCTCTATCAGGCCCCGTCATTCGAAGCCCTGGAAAGGCTGAGCCGCAGCCGCGATGCCGATCTGGCACGGCGCGAGCTGCTGAGCCCCGATCGGATCCGCGGGCGCGGAGCGCAGTCCAATCGCACCGGCCGCTTCGAGAAGCAAACGCGCGAGGGTTTCGACGACGGCTGGGACAATGTCGAGCCGCTGAGCGTGTTCGAGACGGTAGAGCATGTCGAGCGCGCCAAGACCATCATCACCACCAATGACAGCCCCGATATCGGCTTCGAGCGCTCGATCAACGCCTATCGCGGCTGCGAGCATGGCTGCTCGTACTGCTTTGCCCGGCCGACCCACGCCTATCTCGGACACTCCGCCGGGATCGAGTTCGAGCGCGACATCTACGTCAAGGTCAACGCCGTGGAGGCCTTGCGGGCCGAAATTGGAGCGAAGGGCTACA
>CAMLOA010000496.1 GCA_946481445.1 uncultured Devosia sp.
ATCGCTTCGGCCACCGGCCACCACAGCTTTTCGCGCATCGCCGGCTTGTCGTCCCAGTCGAGCGTATAGAAAAAGCCGCCATGCGCCTTGTCCCAACCGAGATCAATCGAGTTCTGGAACAGGTGCCGCGCCGCATCCGGCATCCAGGAATGCTGCTTTCCGGTCAAGACCCAGAGTTGGTAGAGCAGGCGCGACCATTCCAGCCAGTGGCCGGGCGTCGTGCCCGAGGGGCGGAACATTTCATTCTCGTGGCGATAAGCCTTGTCGACCACCCAGTTCTCGTCGAAATGCTCGGCGACGCGGTGGCCAAGCGGCACGGCGTTCCTGAGGATGATCAGTTCGGCGATCCGCTCTGCCTTGTTCAGGTAATCGCGCACGCCAGTGGCCTCATAGGCCGCCATCAGCGCTTCCGTCATGTGCATGTTGGCGTTCTGCCCGCGATAGGGCAGCAGCCGGGACCAGTCCTGGGTATATTCGTCATGCACGGCGCCGCGCTTGTCGTCCCAGAACCTGGCCTCGATGACCTGCGTCACATCGGCGATCACCTGGTCGGCGAGGGGATGCCCGACCAGTTTCGCGCTCGATGCGGCCAGCAGCACGAAGGCATGGCCATAGGCCTGTTTGGACCCGTTGGTGACTCCATTGTCATCCAGGCCCCAGACATAGCCCCCCAGCCGCGCATCGCGATGCTTCTCCCACACATAGCGCATGCCGTGGTCGACGATCTCGTCCGAACCCGGGCGTCCGATCAGGCTGCCGATCGTGGCGCAGTGGACCATGCGCGTGGTGACGTGAATCTGCCTTGTGGCATTGTCTTCGCTGAGCGGGTGACCGTCATCGTCGAGCTCATGGAAGCCGCCCCTGGGGTTGATCGAGGCTGCTTCGAAGAAGTCGAACAGGTTGTTGGCCTGCCGCATCAGGTATTGCCGGTGGAACGGCCGGCTCGGCCAGGGGCTCGAATTGGTCTTGGGCAGGGTGATTTCCGCGTCGGTCATGCTGGCTCCCGGCCGGCAGGGCGATGCGCCGGCTCCTCATTCGCCGCCTCTATAGCCGCGCTTTGGCAACGTTGCAAATGCTCGCGGCGGTGGTGCCCGTTCCCGTCCGGCCTTGGTCAGCCATGGCCGGCGGGGCGGCATGTGCCGCGCTGCAATTGGGCTGCTATGGCCGGCTGTACCAAGCCTCCACCCGGCGCACTTCGTCCGCCGAGCCCAGGATGACCGGAACCCGCTGGTGGATATCGCTGGGCATGACCTCCACGATCCGCTGCGTGCCAGTGGTCGCCCGCCCGCCCGCCGCCTCGATCAGGAAAGCCATCGGATTGCCCTCATAGAGCAGGCGCAGCCGTCCGCCCTTGGCCATGGTCTCGCTGTCGAGCGGATACATGAAGATGCCGCCCCGCATCAGGATCCGGTGGATGTCGGCCACCATCGAGCCGATCCAGCGCATGTTGTAGCGCTTGCCTGCAGGTCCTGTTTCCCCTGCGACATTCTCGGCCACATAGGCCCGCGTCGCCGCGTCCCACAGGCGTTCCCGTGCCGTGTTGATCGCATATTCGGCCGATGCGGCAGGCACCGCCACGCCGTCCGCCGTCAGCACGAATCGGCCCGATTCATCAAGCGTGAACACCGCCACGCCCGTCCCAAAGCTGAGTACCAGGCTCGTCGCCGGCCCATAGGCCGCATAGCCGGCAGCCTTTTGCGCGGTGCCCGGCTGCAGCAGGCCGCCGCTGGCTTCCAGAACCGAAAAAATCGTTCCGACAGTGACGTTTACATCCAGGTTCGACGATCCGTCCAAAGGATCGGTCGCCACCAGGTAGCGCCCCTGATTCGGCATGTGAACGGCTTCATCCAGCTCTTCCGACACCAGAATCGAAACCGCGTCATTGGCCCTCAAGTGCTTGAGAACAATGTCGTTCGAGATGACGTCGAGCGCCTTCTGCGCCTCGCCCTGCACATTGGTGGCGCCGGCCAGCCCGGTCTGCCCGGCGATCGGCGCAAGCCGCAGCACATCGGCAATCTCTGCGCTCGCCGCCGCCATGCTGGCCACCACCGCGGCGAGCTTGGGGTCCACGGGCTGGGCGGCAAGCCAGTCGGAAAGGGAGGTCGTCATCTCTCACTCGTCGCAAGGGGATCGTGTCTCCACTCTCCCCATGCAACGGCGCGGCACAAGGCCGACTTTGGCATGAGGCGTCCTCAGCCCTCCTGCGCCAGGTCGGCCAGCAGGCCCGCCGCTACCGACAGGCGCGAAACCGTGACCTCGCCCTGCGTCATCTCCGCCACGGCGGCGGCGGTGCGGGCGATGCCGGCCTGCCGGCGGCCGTGCCAGACCGCCAGGCGCTCGTCCACCGGCCCGTCCGCTGCCCGCAACACGTCGGCGGTCAGGTCGCGTTGCGCCCGCATCAGGTTGGCCAGTGCCCGATCCAGCGCCATGCGATCGAACCGGTCCGCCAGCACCAGGGCTCGGCCCTGCGCGATCACGGGCCAAAGGTCGAAAGCCGCCACGACGCCGAAGAACGCTGCCGCGCCGTCCTCCACGCGCACGCCGGTGCGCTCGCTC
>CAMLOA010000497.1 GCA_946481445.1 uncultured Devosia sp.
GGCCGCATGCATGCTGTGCCCCATCCGGCCCGGATGCGCGGCGGCGCGGACTGCCGACCCAACGCTCTATCCGGTCAAGCCGGTCAAGGCCGATCGCACGGTCCGGCGCGGCCATGCCTATGTTATGCGCGATGGCACCGGAGACGTCTACCTGCAGTCCCGCCCGGCGCAGGGGCTGCTGGGCGGCATGACCGAGGTTCCCGGATCCGACTGGACGACCGAGCTTCCAGCCGTGGCCTATCCGGTTTCCGGACACTGGCGCCACCACGGCCAGGTGGTGCATGTCTTCACCCACTTCCGGCTCGAGCTGGAGGTCTGGTCGGCCCAGGTCGATGGCCACGACCTAGCGGGAGGCTGGTGGTCGTCTCCCTCGGCCCTGGATGGGGAAGCGCTGCCTACGCTGTTCCGCAAGGTGCTTTCGGCCGCCGGGCTCACCTAGGCCGCGTTGCGGGTGCGGCTGGGCCGCTCGGGCAGCGGATCGATGTCACTGGCGCTGACCACCCGGTTGCGCCCGGAATTCTTGGCCATGTAGAGCGCAGCATCGGCCCGGGCGAAGGCACTGTGGGAGGGCATCCCCGCGCGAACTTCGGCAACCCCGAAGCTGGCGGTGACCCGCTCGCTGGCGGGCATGCCGTGATGGGCGCTCCCGCCGAAGCGGGCCCGCATCATCTCAGCCAGGTCGGCCGCCTCCTGCAGCGAGCGTTCGGGCATCACGACCACGAACTCCTCCCCGCCGAAGCGCCCGGCGGCATAGCCGGTGCGTCCGATGACGGTGCCGAAGGTGAAGATGACATTGTCGCCCACCTGATGGCCGAAGCGGTCGTTGACGCGCTTGAAGTGATCGATGTCGCAGAAGATGACGGCCCCGCCATGCGCCAGCGGCAGCGCCGCCAGGTCGTCGAGCGCGCGGCGGTTCAGCAGCCCGGTGAGGCTGTCGCGTTCGGACTGGTGCCGAAAGGTGGCGATGGTGTCGGCGATGATCACCGTCACCACGAGGGTGATGATGCACAGGGTGAGCAGGCTTTCGACGCCGAGCAAGGCCAGCTCCAGCGCCGACCCGTTGAAATCGGCGAACTCGGCAGAGGGGCCGAAATACCAGACGAGCAGCGGCAGCCGGGCGAGCCGGAGCAGGGCGAGGGTGGTCACGGCGGCGAGCAGGGACAGATCGAGCAGACGCAGCTTCATGGCGCTGGCAATGCGCCAGGTCGCATCCACCATGGCAAGAGCGCAGGCCAGTTGCACCGTCAGCGCCAGCATCAGGAAGGGGGCGCCGGTAACCAGGAGCAGGACAGCGGCGCCGCACAGGGCAAAGAAGCTGGCCTGGTAGGTGCGGCGCCAGCGCCTTTCGGCGGGCATGAGGGCCTGAATGGCCTCGTTGGCCAGCCAGAAGCCCAGCGGTGCCATGGCCATTGCCGAAATGAATTCGAAGACCGTCCCGGGCACAAAGGTGAGTATCAGCGTCTGCGTCGTGCCGACCGCCAAAGCGGCGGCAAGCCAGGCCAGGGCGGCATTCCGGCGCAAGGCAATACTCGCGACAAGGCACAGCACGGCCAGGAAGCCGAGCGCTGCAGCAATCACGATGTTGAGGCCGACCATGGTGGTCATAGCGGTCGATCCCGGGGGACATATGGACCTGCACTATGAACTGGCGGGGTTAACCGTGGCCTTCCTGTGTCCCTCCAAAGGCGATAGTCGGTTGCTATCGTTAAGATTTTCGGCTTGGGCAACACGGAAAGACGCCGGCAAACAAAAAGGCCGCCGGGGCAAACCGGCGGCCAGTCACTAGAGCCTGAATAGATTGGAGGTCAGGATCAGGCAGAAAGCAAATCAAGTTTTGCGCGGATGCCCGCGCGAAGATCGTCAATGGGCGCAACATGGCCATTGTGCTCGTGGTGCCAGAAGGTCCACCCGTTGCATGCCTCTGCCCCCTGGACCAGCGCGCCAACCTTGTGGATGGAGCCCTGGTGGGAACCCGAGACGAGCGAGCCGTCTGCACGAACCATGGCGAAGTAACGTTTCGTTAAGTCGAAGAGTTGCGTGCCGGGGTCGATTAATCCCTGCTCGACCAGCGAGCCGAAGGGAATGCGGGCTTCCTTGCGCTTGGGGGTAACCGATTGCAGCGCTTCGAAGACGCCGGGGCGGATCGCGGCGATGCGCTTGAGCGCGGCATTGATGTAGCTCTCCTCCCGCTCGATGCCGATGAAGTGACGGCCCAGCTTGCGCGCCACCGCGCCCGTCGTGCCCGTGCCGAAGAAGGGATCGAGCACGATGTCGCCCGGCTTGGTCGTGGCATTGAGGATGCGGAACAGCAGGGCCTCGGGCTTCTGGGTCGGGTGGACCTTGCCGTCATCCTCGTCCTTGAGCCGTTCGCCGCCGGTGCAGATCGGAAACAGCCAGTCGGACCGCATCTGGGTATCGTCATTGGCCAGCTTCATGGCTTCGTAGTTGAAGGTGACCCGGCTTTTCTGGCTGCGGGCGGCCCAGATCAGGGTCTCATGCGCATTGGTGAAGCGCGTGCCGCGGAAATTGGGCATCGGGTTGGCCT
>CAMLOA010000498.1 GCA_946481445.1 uncultured Devosia sp.
CGCCGCTGCAAAATCGATGCCCTTCTTCGTGGTGCTGGTGCGCGCCACCTTCATGAGCGTGCCGCGCGAGCTGGAAGAGGCCGCGCTGGTGGACGGCAATTCGCGCATCGGGGCCTTCTTCTCGATCGTGCTGCCGCTGGCGCGAAACGGCATCCTGGTTTGCGCCATTCTCACCTTCATGAGCGCCTTCGGCGAGTACATCTATTCCAAATCGATCATCCAGGAGACCGGCCTGCAGCCGGCCAGCGTGGGCCTGGCGAGCTTCCTTGGACCAAACTCGTCGGACTGGAACTCCATCATGGCCTATTCGGCGATCTATGTGACGCCGATCCTGGCGATCTTTGTCCTTCTGCAGCGCCGCATCGTCTCCGGCCTCACCTCGGGAGCCCTCAAATGAGTGCACAGATCGAGCTCACCAATATCGACAAGCACTATGGCGCCTTCCATGCGCTCAAGGATGTGAGCCTGTCGATCGAGAAGGGCAGCTTCGTGGCCCTGGTCGGACCCTCGGGCTGCGGCAAGTCCACATTGCTGAGGTCCATAGCCGGGCTGGAGACGATTACGTCGGGCACGCTCAGGATTGCCGGAGAAACCATGACCGGTGTGCCGCCGCGCAAGCGCGATGTGGCCATGGTGTTCCAGTCCTATGCCCTCTACCCGCACATGACGGTGGAAGAGAACCTGACATATTCGCTGCGCCTGCACGGCGTGGGCAAGGCCGAGGCCAGGGCGAAGGCGGCCGAGGTGGCGGCGACCACGGGCCTTTCGGCATTGCTCCAGCGCTACCCGCGCGAACTGTCGGGCGGCCAGCGGCAGCGCGTGGCCATGGGCCGGGCCATCATCCGTAACCCCAAGGCGTTCCTGTTCGACGAGCCGCTGAGCAACCTGGACGCCGCGCTGCGCGTGCATATGCGCAAGGAAATCCGCGCCCTGCATGACCGTCTGGGCGCCACCTCGGTCTATGTGACGCATGACCAGATCGAGGCCATGACCATGGCCGACCATGTGGTGGTGATGCGCGATGGGGTGATCGAGCAGCAGGGCAATCCCCTGGAGCTGTATGACCGTCCGGTCAGCAAGTTTGTGGCCGGGTTCATCGGCTCGCCGGCCATGAACTTCGTGCCCGGCGTCATCGCGCAGGACGGGCAGAGCGTGGCGCTCGAAATCGCGGGGTCGCTGTCCTTGCCGCTCGGGCGACAGGTGGGGGCAGGGCGCCAGGTCATCGTGGGTCTGCGCCCCGAGCACCTGGTGGTGACCGAGCCCGAGTCGGCCTCGCTGCGGCTGCCGGTGGCGGTGGTCGAGTCCACCGGTTCGATGACCTATGTGACCACCGCGACAACCCCCGAACTGACGGTCGTGGAGACACGGCGCACGCAGGCGCGCGCCGGCGACACGATCGGGGTCACCATAGCGCCAAGCCATGTGCACCTGTTCGATCCGGCCACGGAGCGTGCGATCTAGGGTTAGTGGATAGGCTTGTGTCGGGACCTCGCCCCCGTGGTTCAAGCAAGGATCAGTGCTGCCAGACCACCAGGCCTGCCGCACCAGCCATCATGGCGCCGGCTGTCTTGTTGAGGCGGCCAAGGGCCTTCTCGCTCCTGAACATGTCGCGGGCTGCCGAGGCCAGCCAGGCATAGCCGCAGCCGATGATCAACAGCACGGCCACGACGATGACGGTGAGCTCGATGAAGGCGACCGGATTCATCTGGTCGAGCGGGATCACCGTGGGCAGGATGGCGAGGTAGAAGACGATGGTCTTGGGATTGCCCATGGTGAGCGAAAAGCCGGCAAGGAGAGTCTTCCAGCCATCCTCGTTCTTCGGCTTCATCTGCTCGGCGCCGGGGCGGGCGGTCCAGAACCGGTAGGCGATGTAGAGCAGGTAGGCGGCGCCAGCCCAGCGGATGACCACAAATACCGGGCCGAACCAGGTGGCAATGGCGGCAAGGCCAAAGACTGCGAAGACAAAATAGACAAGGTCCCCCGCCAGGATGCCCAGCACCATGGGGAAGGCACCCTTGAAGCCGCCGCCAAGGGCGCGGGCCACCACGGCCGCGACGCCGGGGCCGGGCACGAGGACGGCAATGGCATAGGCCAGAGTGAAGGCGGCGAGGGTGAAGAGGTCCATGGCAGGCATCCGGGCTGGGCGGCGAGCGCGGACACTACGCCCCGCCGGGACGATTTGCCAGAGGCGCCGCGAGGCACTATGTAGGAGACATCGCAACCCGACCGGACGGTTCCCAATGGATCGCATCCTCACAGCAAAGCCGACTTTCTTTGCCCCTGGGGATATGCCGAACCATGCCTTCCGTGACGCTTTCGAAACTCACCTATACCGGCCCTGACGGCCACACCCTTTTCTCCAATCTCGACCTCAGCTTCGGCACCGGACGCACCGGGCTTGTCGGCCGCAATGGCGTGGGCAAGACGACGCTGCTGCGGCTGGTCACCGGCGAGCTGACCCCCGCATCCGGCACGGTCAGCGTTGCCGGGCGGATCGGCGTGCTGCGCCAGCAGGTGCAGCCGGGCGCGGGCGAGACCATTGCCG
>CAMLOA010000499.1 GCA_946481445.1 uncultured Devosia sp.
GGCAATGCCATTGGCCACGCCGGGATCGAGATCGGGCAGCTTGGCGCGCTCGAGCTTGTCGAACTGCATCACCCGGTCGAACAGGCGGTCGCCCTTGTCGATATAGCCACGCAGGGCCTCGGGCAATTGGTCATAGCCCGGCCCGCCCCGTTCCGACGGCGTCGCGGAGAACTTGACCTTTTCCTTCTCCGAACGGGCATTTTCCTTGGTGATCTCGCCCTCGTTGACTGCACGCTGCAGCAGCAGCCAGGAGGCCAGCTGCATCAACCGGGTGGTCAGGCGCATGGATTCGGTCGCATAGAGGAACGAGGCTTCCCGCCCCAGAACACGGCTCTCGGCCCGGCCATCGCCGTCGAGGTAGGCCGCAACCTCCTCGATCAGGGCCATGCCCTCGCGGTAGAGCGCATCAAAGCCGCCCGAAGCAACGATGCGCGGGCCCAGGGCAATAGCGGAACACGACGTCTCGGCTTCGGTCACCCGATGGCTCTCCCTTGAACTGGCCTCATGCTAGGCCCGATCGGCGCCCGCGTCACCGCCCTAGCGCGATCAAACTGAAAAGAGCTTTAAGATCAGGACTATACGGTGGCGGAACCTGGCCCCTGAAAAAGAAAAAGAGCCGTAAGAACGGCTCTCGAAGTTAACAGGGAGGCGTCAAACAGAGGGAGAAACCACTCTGCAAAATCCAGAAAACTCTGAATAATTCGAAGTTACCGCCAACCTGTTAATTTGACGTTAACAGGAGTCGATTTCTTAACCCTGCACGTTGCGGTTTCATCAACTGGCCGTGATTGAGCACATGTCCTGCCCTGGGCACGGCGCGGCGGCACCCCGCGCTTCTGCCGCCGGCCCACGCCGCTCGATGAACGGATTCTGAACGCGACGTTCCGCAACCATATAGGCGCGCTGGTGCTTTATGGCTACAGGAGGGCCGAAGGGCCCGATGCGGGAGTGACCACGATGACCTCGATTTCTGCCAGCGCCGCTGCCGGATTGCTCGTTGCCCTGCTGGTGGCTACCACCACCCATGACAGCCTCGGCGCCCCCGAACAGCCCGTTGCCGGCAACGACCTCGCCCAAGCCGGCAGCCTCAAGGGGTTCGATCCGCAACCCGATCCGCCAAAGCTCCTGCACCCGGCTGCCAGAGCGGCCTGAACCATCAGAAGCGGAACACCGATTCGGCCGCCTTGCGTGTGGCCCCACGTGCCTCGATCGCAGCACGGAGCCGCGCAATCTCGGCTTCGAGCAGCCCGATCCGCTGGGAAAGCTCTTCCACCGACATGGCATCAAGCACCATGCCGACTTCGTGGGTCTTGGGCTTCTTGATGTCTTCGTCGTCCATTCTTCCGCCTCGCCGCCTCAGCCGCTGATCCGGGACAGATTAGCGCTCTGCCCTTGCCGGGCAAGACTTTGTCGCGCACCTTGCCGGCATGAGCCAGACCATGCAAGCCATCGTCATCGAGCAGCCCGGCGGCCCCGACATGCTGAGGCTGCACCAGGTGCCGCTGCCGGTACCGCGTCCCGGAGAAGTGCTGATCGCGGTGGCAGCGGCTGGGGTCAACGGACCCGACCTGGCCCAGCGCCGGGGACATTATGACCCTCCGCCTGGCGCTTCCCCCCTCCCCGGCCTCGAGGTTGCCGGCACGATCGCGGCCCTGGGCCCGGGCGTTTCGGGCTGGTCGGTCGGCGACAGGGTCATGGCGCTGACCAATGGCGGCGGCTATGCCCAGTTCGTTGCCGTTCCGGCCGGACAGGCCCTGCCCATACCCCAGGGCTGGTCGATGGCCCAGGCCGCGGCGTTGCCGGAAACCTGGTTCACCATCACCCAGACCCTGGTCATGCGGGCCGGGCTGGAGTCCGGCATGGTCGTGCTCGCGCACGGCGCGGCCGGCGGCATCGGCGGGGCGGCCATCCAGATCGCGACAATACTCGGCGCGCAAGCCATCGGCGTGGTGTCCAACCAGGCCAAGGCGGAGCATGCCCGCCGGCTCGGCGCCGCTGCGACCATCGACTATACGAGCGAGGATGTCGCCGAGCGCGCGCTTGCCCTCACCGACGGGCGCGGGGTCGACCGCGTGGTGGACATCGTAGGCGGCGCCATGGCCGAGAAGAACATCGCCGCCTGCGCCCGGGGCGGCCATATCGTCCAAGTCTCCACGCTTGATGGTGCCAGCGCCAGCATCTCCCTGCGGCAGATCATGGCCAAGCAGTTGACCCTGTCCGGCTCGACCCTGCGGCCGCAGACGGCGTCCACCAAGGCGGCCATCGCCGCGCGCATCGCCCGCGACCTGCTGCCCTCCCTCAACCGGCCCGGTTTCGTCCGCCAGCTGGTAACGCGGTTCCCGCTGGCCGATGCCGCCGGTGCCCATCGCGCCATGGAAGGGCGCAGCCATCTCGGCAAGATCGTGCTGGTGGCGCAGGAGGACGGGGACTAGCTCCATATTGCCGTTGCGAAACAGCGGCCAAATCCATATATTGCAGCCAGTTTCCCCTCAGCATGAAGCAAAGAGGCGGAGCGGCCCGGAGGAAAACCGGCCGCGCCT
>CAMLOA010000500.1 GCA_946481445.1 uncultured Devosia sp.
CGGGCTCCCAGATGAGCGCGACGTCATCGCCATGATCGGCCAGGTGGCGGTCGAGGCAGTTGTACGAGACGTTGAGAATGCCGTCCTCGAACCACTTGATCGACACGTCCGGATACTGAAACGTGGTGTTCTTGATCTTGGTGGGAAACTTCACCCAGTCGATACGCTTGGCCTGCTCCGCCCAGAACCCGTCGGGGTCCGAGATGGAGCGCGCATACATGTCCTCGTACTGCGCCTTGGTGACGTGGGTGCGTGCGATAGCGGCCGCACTTGGCTGGAATACGAGCGGTTCGCTCATACAATCCTCCCTTATCTCTCCCGCTCCCGTTCTAGTCGCCGGCCCGTTGCCCGGCAAGGGCTTGACCCTGCGACTTAATGGGTAGTCGGACCGGCACGCCCCATTAACTGCGGCACCGGTCGGCGCTTCGACCAGCGCCGACCTGGTGCTATCCTGGCCGACCATTGGCCCGGAGTGTCCGCCATGAGCGAGATTGCCATCGAATCTGCAGATGCCCCCGCCCGGCCGGCTGAGCGCGCCCCGCTCTACCGCCCGGCCAGCTATGCCGATATCGGCCTCGTGCACAGCCGCCTGCAGGAGGCCATCACCACCTCCCCGTTCTATTCGGAAGAGTTCAAGGCCTACGAATCGGCGCGCCTCACCAGGGACTATCTCGCTGCCCTCATCGATGCCGATCCGCACCATGTGATGATCTTCATGCTCAAGGGAGAAGTGTCGGGCTTCATGATATCGGGGCCGGAACTGGGCACGCTCTGGCTATACTGGAGCTATGTCTTCCCCGAGAAGCGCCGCTCTGCCCTCGGCATCACCGGCATGCGCGCCTTCATCAACCACTGGGACAATGGCCGTTTCCACAAGATCGCGACCTATACCAAGACGGGCAATGACCCGGCCGCCGCCATCATGACCCGCATGGGCTATGAGCATGTGGCGACCCTGAAGACCCACATTTTCGGCGAGGACTACCTGCTCTACGAGCGCCCGCTGAACAAGGTGATCCCCGGCTATGATCGCGGCACCAAGGGCGGACTCCGCCACAAGCTGCGCCGGATGCTGAGGCTGGCCTTCGCCCGGTAACCCTATTCCGCCGGAACCGCTGCGGCGCGCCGGGTACGGAACCACTGCATGATGGAGACATCGAGCTTTGCCGTGCGCAGCGCGATGTACCACAGCCCCACCGACCACACCGTGATGGCGATGATGGCGCTGAGCGCCGCGCCCATCAGACCCAGCGGGGGCACGAGCAGCCAGTTGAACAGCACCAGCGAGCCGATGCCCATCGCCACCGAGGGCAGGCTGGCATAGGGCCGGTCATGAATGGACAGCACGATGGAAGCCGGGCCCATCACCGAGCGCACCACCAGCGCCAGGCACAGCACCGAGAGCGGCGCGGCGCCAGCCGAAAAGCTCGGCCCGAACAGCAGCAGGGCAAAGGGCGCGACCACGGCCATGATGGCGAACAGGGCAATGGATATGCCGCTGGCCACCAGATTGGCCTCCCCCACCTTGCGGTTGAAGGCAGCGCGATCGGCATTGGCCTCGCTTTCGAACATGTCGGGCAGCGTCACCGCATAGACCGCGGCCACGCCGAAGGACATCAGCGAGAAAATGCGGGTGCAGACGCCGAAAATGGCCAGGTCTTCGCGGCCCAGGCTGTGGCTGAGCAGCAGCAGGTCGATATCGAAGAAGAAGTCGGTCGCCAGCGAGATCAGCACCCACGGCAAGGCAAACCGCCACCAGCGCCGCGCCTCCAACGGCCGCGCCGGCGTGGTGTCTGCCAGCCGGGGAACCGATTGCACAACGAAGCCGAAATGGGCCAGCGCGACGCCGACATAGCCAATGGAAATGGTCCACAGCATGTAGGAGAAGCCTTCCACCGGCGAGGCGAAGCCCATCGTGGCCAGGAAGGCACCCATGACGATCATCGGACGGAACAGGGTGTCGGCGAAAAAACCGGCAAAGGGCCGCTTGAGCCCCACCAGCAGGGCGCCGTTGACATAGACCATGGCGGTGCCGAAGGCGAGCAGCACCACCGGCACGAAATGCTGCGCCAGCGTCGAGCTGCCCTGCCCCAGGGCATCGAGCAGCAGCGGACCGGCCAGCAGCAGCAGCGCCAGCGCGCCAACCACATGGCCATAGGACCGAGTCATGAACACGATGAACTGCCGTCTCTCGCCGCGTGCGCGGTATTCGGCGGCAAAATAGGTGCCTACCGTGTGAAAGCCGAGCGGCATGACCACGGCGACAAGGTTCACCGTGGCGATGATGACCAGGTATTCGCCCAGCAGTTGCGGGCCCCAGATGCGCGCGATCAGCGCCTGCACCAGGAAGATGAGCCCGGCCCCGGCGAGACGGAGGCCGAAGATGATGGTCGATTGCGACGCGAGGCGGCGATGAATGCTCATTCTGCGGCACTCTCGCCACCCGGGCGCGACTGGGTCGGCCGGGTCTTGGGGTTGCGCCAGCCGGCAATGGTCCGTTGCAGGCTGTACATCGCGTCACGCGCGGCAAAGGC
>CAMLOA010000501.1 GCA_946481445.1 uncultured Devosia sp.
CGGTGACCGCCGGCGACTTCGTCTTCGCCTTCCAGCGCCTGTTCGACCCGGCCACGGCCTCGTCCTACGCCTACCTGCAGTACCCGATCAAGAACGCCGCGGCCATTGCCGATGGTTCGATCACCGATTTCAACGAACTGGGCGTCAAGGCCCTCGACGACAAGACCGTCGAGATCACGCTGGAAAACCCGACCCCCTACTTCCTGCAGGCCCTGACCCACTACACCGCCTTCCCCGTGCCCAAGCACAAGGTGGAAGAGTTCGGCGAAGACTGGACCAACATTGCCAACGTGGTCGGCAACGGTCCCTATATCCTCAAGGAATGGGTCCCCGGCTCGTACCTGCGTTCGGAGAAGAACCCGGACTACTACGATGCGGCCAATGTCCAGATCGATGAAGTCTACTACGACAACACCGAAGACACGACCGCTGCCTTCAACGCCTATATCGCGGGCGAACTGGACATCCTGACGGCCTTCCCGCCCGATCAGTACCAGTGGATGGAAGAGAACCGCCCGGGCGAAGCCCATGTGGAACCCTTCCTGGGCATCTACTACTACGTGATGAACCAGTCCGCTCCTCCGTTCGATGACGTCCGCATCCGCGAGGCGCTGTCGATCTCGATCAACCGCGAAGTGATCGGTCCGGACATCCTGACCACCGGTGAAATCGCCGCCTATGGCTGGGTCCCGCCGGGCACCGCCAACTATGACGGCGAAGCCTACATGCCCGACTGGGCCTCGGAGGACTACGGTGCCCGCGTCGAACGCGCCAAGGCCCTGATGGCCGAAGCCGGCTACAGCGCCGACAACCCGCTGAAGATCCAGCTGCGCTACAACACCAACGAGGCGCACCAGCGCATTGCGGTGGCCCTGTCGGCCATGTGGGAACCGCTGGGTGTGCAGATCGAGCTGTTCAACGCCGAAGTGGCAGTCCACTACGACGCGCTTCAGGCTGGCGACTTCCAGCTCGGCCGTGCCGGCTGGCTGCTGGACTACTCGGACGCCGCCAACACGCTCGACCTGCTCAAGACGGGCACCCAGCAGGGTGACACGATGAACTGGGGCAACAACTACGGCCGCTACTCGAACCCCGAGTTCGACGCGCTGCTGGAGAAGGCTGCCGCCGAGCTGGACCTGACGGCCCGTGCTGCCCTGCTGCATGAAGCCGAAGCCCTGGCGATGGACGACTTTGCCGCCATCCCGATCTACTGGTACGTGTCCAAGAACCTGGTCGCTCCGTCGATTTCCGGTTTCGTCGACAACCCGTCGGACATCCACCGCACCCGGTGGCTGTCGAAGTCGGAATAGTCCGTTCCGCCGGTGCGCGGGGCCTCCGGGTCCCCCGCACCGGCATCCCTCATCCGGCCGGCTTCGCCCAGCGAGGCCGGCCGGGGCCTTCACGAAAGGGAGCGGACACCAGATGCTGTCCTATGCCTTCCGGCGCGTTCTCAGCGCCTTGCCGATCGCCCTCATCGCGGTCACTGTCTGTTTCTTCATCCTGCGCGCCGCCCCGGGTGGTCCCTTCGACGGCGAACGCGCGCTGCCGCCGCAGATCCTTGATAACCTGCGCGCCTATTACAACCTCGATAAGTCGCTGATCGAGCAGTATTTTCTCTATGTCGGCGGTGTGCTGCGCGGCGATTTCGGCCCCAGCATGACCTACCAGGATTTCACCGTCTCCGAGCTGCTGGCCATCGGCCTGCCATTCTCGGTGATGCTGGGCCTGATGGCCTTCGTGGTGGCGACCTCGGTGGGCATCCTCGCCGGCATGCTGAGCGCGGTGAACCAGAACAGGTGGCCCGACTTCTCGATCATCTTCGTGGTGATGATCGGGCTGATCATCCCCAACTTCCTGATGGCAAACCTGCTGCAGCTGCTGCTGGGCGTCTATTGGAACTGGCTGCCGGTGCGCGGCTATGTGCCAGGCTCCATCCCGCACCTGATCCTGCCCATCATCATTCTCAGCCTGCCGCAGGCCGCGCGCGTCGCCCGGCTCATGCGCGGCTCGATGATCGAGATCCTGGGAACCAATTATGTGCGCACCGCCCGGTCCAAAGGCCTGGGGGCGCGCCTGGTGCTGGCGCGGCATGCCATCAAGCCGGCGCTGATCCCGGTTGTATCGTATCTGGGGCCGGCGCTTTCTGCCCTGCTCACCGGCTCGCTGGTCGTCGAGCAGGTGTTCGCCCTGCCCGGCATCGGCAAATACTTCATCAGCGCCGCGCTCGCGCGTGACTACGGCATCGTGCTTGGCACGACCGTGCTCTACATGGGCGTGATCCTGCTGCTCAATCTGATCGTGGATATCCTTTACGCGTACCTCGATCCCAAGGTGAGGTACCGCTGATGGCTGGCATTACCGGCAAGGACGCCATTCTGTCCGACTATGCCAAGAAGCTGGAAGGCCTCTCGGCACCCAAGGGCCGCTCGCTTACGCAGGACGCCATCCGGCGCCTGACGGCCAACAAGGCGGCCGTGTTCTCCATATTCCTGCTGATCCTGATCGTGCTCGGCGCGTTCCTGGGGCC
>CAMLOA010000502.1 GCA_946481445.1 uncultured Devosia sp.
GGATACGAGCCAGACATTGGACACGCAACCCTTGACCTTGTTCTCGGCGGTCTTGTCGCTTTCGGGCATGGGTGGAAGCGCCTGCCCAAGCTCTATGAGATAGTTCAGCCGATCTTCCCAATCATCGAGGAAGCTGAGGTTCTCGGCAATGTCCTGAAAGGCGGCGGGTTCGGTCATGCCGTCTATCTAGTCAATGCGAGCCGCCAGTGAAAGCGCAGCAGGAAAAAGAAAAAGCCGCAAGCACGGGGCAGCGTGCTTGCGGCAGGACCGGGGACCGCTGGAGTGCGTCGCTTGGGGAAGTGACGCGGCCACCCGGGGGTTAGTCTCAGGCGCCGTGGGGCAGGCGCCCGCTTTCCCGCCAGTCCGGTCGAGGTCGGGGGTAGGGGACCGAACCGATGGCCGCGGACACGTGCATGGGATCGGCGGCCGGCAGGGAATTGCTGAGGGCGGCGGCAACGATGACCTTGCCACCGACACATTGCAGGGAATCGCAGGGCAAGGCCTCGATCTGGCTGGCCACGATTTGCGTGCCCGCCGACAGCGCCTGTGTCGAAAGTGCTCCGGCATCGGGCAGCTCGACGCCCGGTTTGATCACCATGTAGGCGACCCCCAGCCAGAATATCGAACGAGCAACGGCAAACATGTGCGATTCCAATTCAGTCACGGGAAACTCGGCCCGTATGGCTGACACTAGGCCGGCCGGCTTAAGCGCCCTTGGGACAATTCGATAAAATTTGAGGCAAATCGTTCCGGTCCCGCGGGCAACGGCTTGTTTACGCTATCGCGAGAAAGGCGACCGAAGGACCCGCCTATCCTGCTGGCAGGCGAACGGTTTAATGCGGCCTTTAGCTCTTGGATCGCAGTGTGGATGCAACGGACCTGATCGAAAATCAGGCGGGGCAGCGGGCAAGGCTGTTCCAGGAGCGGCCCTTGAGGGCGCATGACTGCTGGCGTCGTGATTGTGAGTATTGTGCGTATGCGTAGCCTGTTCTCTTTCGGCGCAAGCAAAGAGATGAGCCTGGCCGTTGCCGGCAGCGGACACCGGCCGGAAATGCTGCGCCGCAAGACGCTGGTCGACAATTCGCGGATCGCGATCGCCGTTAGCGTCCTGTCCATGCCCCTGGCCATGTATTGGCTCGTGCTGGGCGGTGCATTTCCCTTCCTCATTGCCGCCATCGGCCTCGCGAGTGGCATGCTGACCCTCGCCATGCATCAGCGTCGCCTGTTCGATCAGGCCGCCGCGGCCCAGGTTTTCACCATGCTGGTTCTGGGCCTGCTGTTGACCCTGGCCGATCCGCGCCTGGGCGATGCCGGCCTTGCCACAGCGCTCATGGCGCCCGTTGCGGCATCCCTGTTGGGGCGCCCCTGGCTGCGGCGCCAGAGCTGGCTGATGCTCGCGGGCGTCGTCTCACTGGCCGGGCTTTCGTCCCTGTTTGCGGTTCCCGCGATTCCCGTGCAGGGGCCGATGCTGATCGCCACGGCCGGAATCACGTTCATTTCGACGGTGGCTGTGGTGATCTACACCGCCAACCGCATCAACGCCGCCTATGAGGTCTACGACAAATCCCAGGTGACCGCCTACCGGCACCTGATCGAGCACGTCCAGGACGCCGTGATCCGCTTCTCGAGCGATGGCCAGATCCTGCTCGCGTCCAGGACGTCCGAGGATCTGTTCGGCTGCCGGCGTTATGAGATATCGGCCAGCACGCTGGGAGAGCGGCTGCATGTTCTTGACCGCCCGACCTACCTCACCGCGTTCGCTGACGCCAACCAGGGGGGCGTCGCACGCACGATCGAGGTGCGGCTGCGCAAGGATGCGCCCTATTCGGCAACTGGTCTGCCGCGCTTCATCTGGGTGGAAATCAGCCTGTCTCCCGTGATTGATCCCGAGCAGGTCGGCTCCCGCTACGAGGTGGTGGCCCTGTTCCGGGACGTTACCGAGCGCAAGGACAATGAAGCGGCCATGGCTGAAGCCAGGCGGACCGCGGAGGAGGCATCGGAAGCCAAGTCGCGTTTCCTTGCCACGATCGGCCACGAGCTCCGCACGCCTCTCAACGCCGTGGTCGGCTTCTCCGAGATGATGACTTCTGGCATTGGCGGGGACCTGTCTCCGACGCACCGGGAGTATGCGGGCCTCATCCACCAGAGCGGCAAGCACCTGCTCGAGGTGGTGCGCATGCTGCTCGACATGTCCAAGATCGAAGCCGGCAAGTTCGAGTTGCAGACCGACGCCTTTGCCGCCGAAGGCCTGGTCGAGCCGTGCTTCAGCATGGTCGATGCGCTGGCCAAGGAACGGAGCATCCATCTCGAGGCGGACATCGCCAAGGGTCTGCCGCACGTCGTGGCCGATGAACGCGCCTGCAGGCAGATCCTGCTCAACCTGCTGTCCAATGCCATCAAGTTCAGCCACGATGGCGGCACGGTCACCGTCTCTATGAAGCGGCAGGGGCAAAGCCTCAACCTTACCGTCACCGACCGCGGCATCGGCATGGCTCCCGAATCGCTGAAGCGGATCGGCG
>CAMLOA010000503.1 GCA_946481445.1 uncultured Devosia sp.
CTGACTTGGTGTGTAAGGAGTACAGGTCTTGAAATCGCGCAGCGAGAGCCTCATCAGGCTCAAGAAATTCCAGGTGGACGAGAAGCGTCGTCAGGTCGCGCAGATCGAGATGATGATTGCCGACTTCGAGCGCATGGCGTCCGAACTCGACCAGCAGATCGAAATCGAGCACACCAAGACCGGCATCTCGGATGTGGCGCACTTCGCCTATTCGACCTTTGCCAAGGCGGCATTGACCCGGCGGGACAACCTGCTCAATTCGGCCAACGACATGAAGGGCAAGCTCGAAGCGGCGCAGGATGCGCTCGCCGAGGCGCTCGAGGACCTCAAAAAGGTGGAACTGCTGGACCAGCGGGAGCACCAGCGCGAAGCGGCCGAGCAGCTCAAGGTGGAGCAGGCCGAATATGACGAAGTCGGCCGCCTGCGCTTCTCCCGGCAATAGCGCATCATCGGCTTTTGTTTTCGTGATGGGGCTCGCCGAGGCGGGCCCCTTTGCTATGGCGCGATCACCATCCTCTGTGCGTCGCGCTCGGCCTGGTAGCTGGCCGGGTCGTAGGCCGGCTGGCTTTCCAGCTCTTCGCGCGAAGCGTTGAGGAAGAGGTAGCGGTTGCCATAGGTATCGGCCGCAAAGACCAGGTTGTCGAACCCCACGGCCACGGGCTTGGCGCCCAGACCCAGAAAGCCCCCCACATCGACAATCACGGCATCGAAACTGCCGTCCTCGCCCAGCACGATGTCGCCGATCGTGCCGATCTGTTCATCATTGATGCCGAATACGGCGATGCCGCGCAGGTCATCGACAGTCAGGCCGGCTTCATCGAATTCGGACATCCCGGCGCGATCGGGCGGCGTCGTGATGGTCACGCGTTCCGGTTGATCGGTGGTCAGGGTGGGATCGACAGGGGCCGCGTTGGGATCGCCCTCCACCCGCTGGGCCTCTTCTTCCTCAGGCGTGAGAGCAGGCTGGCCGGTCACCTCTTCGCTGTCGGACCAGATGAAGGCCGGAGCCGCCGTCAGGTCTTCGACGGTGGTTTCGAGAACCCAGCGCCGCGTGCCGTCGGCACGTGGGGTCCATTCGAGCTGCGAGAAATCGACCGCGACGTCCTTGGCGCCCACGCCGAGAAAGCCGCCGACAGCCAGAACGACGGCGGAAATGCCCTGGCCGGAGGTCACGACCATGTCGGTGATCGTCCCGATTTCCTCAGCGTCGTCGCGGATGGACGAATAAACCGTCTGTCCGAGCAACTGCGTCACCAGCGTATCCTCCCCTCCGCTCGTATAGCCTTCCGACAGCACGGTGGGGGGCGTGAGGCCGCTCTGCTCCAGTTGGGACGGCGTTCCCGGGGAAATGACGGCATCCTGTGCGAGGGCGGGGGTGAGGAGCAGTGCGGAGAGAACTGCAGCAGATACGAACGATCGGGTCATGAAGGCCTCGGTGGCGCAGAAATAGCTGGAGGGCCGGCCCTGGGGGCCGCCCCTCCTGATGTGACAATCCGCAACCGGCCAGGTTGGTTGCAGGAACATGCTGGCCTATGCGCCTTAGAGGTCGGTGGCGCGCTGGGCCGGATCGGTGGCGTAAGTGGCCTCGTCATATTCCGGCTGGACTTCCAGCTGCTCGCGGGTGAAGTCAGAATAGATAATCAGGTCGCCACTCTCGTTGGCGGCAAACTCGAGATTGTCCAGGCTGACGGCAACGCGCTTCTGGCCGATGCCCAGGAAGCCGCCGAAGTCGATCAGCATGGCGTCGACCTGGCCGTCAGCAGTGAGCAGGATGTCGCCCACTTCGGCAATGTCGTCACCCTCGGGGCCGATCACGGTAGCGCCGGTGAGGTTCTCGGCGGTCAGGGCATCACGCTCGACGGTGGCATAGCCTTCGCGGGGCATGGTGTTTTCAGCCGGGGCCATGGCGCCATCCGCCGGAGCAGCGGGATCGGCCGCAGGAGCGGCGGCGGGATCAGCAGCAGGGGCAGCGGCGGGATCTGCCGGAGCGGCAGGGTCAGCCGGAGCCGCGGCCGGGTCGGCCGGGGCGGCAGGATCCGCCGGAGCCATGGCCGGGTCAGCGGCAGGGTCCATGGCTTCGCCTTCCATGGTGGCGTCAGCCGGAACGTCTTCCTCCCACACGAAGTCAGGGGCGGCGGTCAGGGCGTCGGCCGTGGTCGGCAGCACCCAGCGTTCGGTGTTGTCGTGGGCGATGGTGAATTCGAGCTGGCTAAAGTCCACGGCAACGGCCTTCTCCCCGATGCCGAGGAACCCGCCGACACCAATGATCACGGCCGTGATCTGGCCATCTTCGGTGAAGACCAGGTCGGTGACGTTACCGATCTCTTCGGCGTCCTCACCGGCCGAGGAATAGACCGGCTGGTCGATCAGGCGGGTGGCCAGGTTGTCGGTGTCAGCAGCCGTATAGCCCGCAGACATGTCCCAGGGCTCGTTGACATCGGTCTCTTCCATCGCCCCAGAGTCGACGTCACCGCCAGCGGCGGGATCAGCCGGAGCCATCTCGTTGCCCGGAGCA
>CAMLOA010000504.1 GCA_946481445.1 uncultured Devosia sp.
ACGACGACACGCATCATTTCGAAGAACCGCCATCGGCCGAGGGCGAGACCGCCCGCGAGCCAACGCTGGACCAGGAGCCATGGCACGCGACGGGCGACGGCGGCGCGCTGCCGCCTGCCGGCGAGCCCTGGAGCCTGTCCGAGCCCGAACCGGAGCGCGACGAAACTGCCCTGCACGCCGTCGCCGCCGTCAACACCGACGCGCCGGACGACGGCGAATCGCTGCCCGACGACGAACCGGCCGAAAAACGGGTCGTCTCGCGCCGCGAGCGTGCGCTCCAGCGCGCCAAGGCCCGCCGCGACGCCGAGGCCGAGATCAACGCCGAGATCGATGCCGGCAAGGACACCCCCGGCGCAGACGACATCGCCGCCGCCCCCGGCCACGCCGCGTCCGAACCCGATGCCGACGTCCCCGCCCCCATCGATGACGAAGCCCTCGCCCGCATGCGGGCCCTGGCCGGCGCCGACGAGGCCGAAGACCTCGACCACTCCGACCTCAGTTTCGTCAGGCGCGTCGAGCGCAGCCAGAAATACGGCAAAGCAGCCAGGATCACGATGGCGCTCGGCATCCCGCTCCTGCTGGCCGGCCTTGCGCTGCAAGCCGCCACCACCTTCCGCGACACCCTGGCCGCCAACTATCCGCAGCTCAAGCCAACCCTGGCGGCAGTATGCCTGCCGCTGGGCTGCAAGATCGCCCTGCCGACCCAGCTCGACGCCCTCAGCATCGAACAGGGCGAACTGGCCAGCATGGCGGAAAACACCTTGAGCTTCGCCACTGTCCTGCGCAACCGCTCGAAGATCCCGCAAGCCTGGCCGCACATCGAGCTGACCCTGAACGACAACGCCGACAAGCCTGTGCTGCGCCGCGTCTTCGCCCCGCGCGAATACCTGCCTTCGCAGGCCGACGCCGAACGAGGCTTCGGACCGCGCAGCGAGCAAAGCATCAAACTGTACTTCGAGCTGAATGGGCTCAAAGCCTCCGGCTATCACATCTCCATTTTCTACCCATAAAAATACTATGACTAAAACCGCGCTTGTCTGTGGCTCGCTGGCCATCGACATCATCATGCAATACGAAGGCCGTTTCGGCGACACGCTGCTGGCCGACCAGCTGCACAAGGTCAACGTGTCCTTCCTGGTGCCGACCATGCGCACTGAATTCGGCGGTTGCTCCGGCAATATCGCCTACTCGCTGAAGATGCTGGGCGGCGAGCCGCGCATCGTGGGCGTGCTGGGCCAGGACTGCGCGGCCTACCTGGAGCGTTTCCAGAAACTGGGCATCTCGACCGAGAACATCCTGATCAAGAAGGATGCCTACAACGCGCAGTGCTTCGTCACCGCCGACGCGGACCACAACCAGATCAACGCCTTCCACCCCGGCGCCATGTCCTTCGCGCACGAGAACCCGATCGAGAAAGCCGGCCCGGCCCGCATCGCGATCATCTCCCCGGACGGCCACCTGGGCATGCTGAAGCACGCGGAAGACCTGGCGCGCCTGGGCATCCCGTTCATCTTCGATCCGGGCCAGCAAATGCCGATGTTCACACCTGAACAGCTGATCGGCTTCATTGAAAAGGCGACTTATGTCACCTGCAACGACTATGAGATCGAATTGCTGATGTCGCGCACCGGCCTGACGATTCCGGATATCGCGGGCAAGCTGGAAGCGCTGATCGTGACGCGCGGCGAAAAGGGTTCGGAGATTTATACCCAGGGCAAGCGGATCGACATTCCGGCAGTGGCCGTGGACGCCTCGCTCGACCTGGACCCGACCGGCTGCGGCGATGCGTATCGCGCCGGCCTGCTGTTTGGCCTGGTCAATGACTTGGGATGGGAATCGACCGGCCGCCTGGCCAGCCTGCTGGGCGCGATCAAGATCGTGACCAAGGGGGCGCAGAACCACGTCTTCACCCCTGCCGACATCGCCGACAGATTCGAGGCAGCGTTCGGCTACCGTTTCTGAAACCCGGAAGGGCGGGTCAGACCCGAAGGGTCAGACCCCTGCCACGCAAACGCCGCGTATTTCCTCGCTTTGACAGGGTCAGACCCTTGGGTCTGACCCGGTTTACCGGGTTAAAAGCCGCCCCACCTCCTCCAGCGTCACCCCTGACACCTCAAGCAGCTTCTTCTTATTGGTTTGCCCATGCGTCAGCGTGACAGCGCTGCGCGACACGCCCAGGGAAGCGGCCAGCCACTTCACCAGCGCCTCATTCGCCTTGCCCTCGATAGGTTGCGCCGCCAGCTTGATCTTGAGCGCATCGTCCAGCACCCCGACCACCTCGGTCTTCTTCGCATTGGGCTGGATCTGCACCGCCAGCCGCACGCCGCCCGGCAAGACCGAACACCACGCCCGGCTCATCGGCCGAACAGCATGCCAAGCAGGATCTGGCAGATTTGCAGCAGGATCAGGGCCACCAGCAGGGACAGGTCGAGATTGCCCACCAGCGGCACGACCTTACGGATAGGTTTGAGCAGCGGCTCGTTCAGCGCGCGCACGAACGGCGCCAAGGGG
>CAMLOA010000505.1 GCA_946481445.1 uncultured Devosia sp.
GCTTCGCCCACCGGCATGGCCAGGGCCGCTGTCACCAGCACGGTTGTTCCGGCCGCGATCTCTCCGCGCAATTGCGGCACGATGGTCTTGGAAACGACGAGGTTCGAGTTGGGATAGGCGCGGTGTGCCCGCCCCTCGCGCGTGCCGCCCAGGTCGAGGATAACGCTCACATCCGTGGCGCTCCGGGCTTCGGCACGCCCCGTGCCATCCTTGTAGCTGTCGGCATTGAGGTCGGCCCGGCCGATGGCAAATCCGCCCTCGGTTGCATGCAGGGCGCGCGGGGTCTGGATCCGGTGGACGCGGATATGCCAGCCATTGGCCGGCACCAGCCAGGTCTCCACCGTCACGTCGCTCCACGGTTTCCAGCGCGCGAACAGGGTATTTTCGGCGATCTGCGCCACCTCGTTGGTCTCGCGCACCCGGTAGTGCCGTCCGTCATCGGAAAAGGCCAGCGCCCCGTCGAACGTGCCGTTATTGTAGGCGCGCTCGTCCACCTCCACCGAGAAGCCATAGCGGCTCGAATAGACGAACTTGGCGTATTTTTCGGTTCCGGCGCGCATCTGCCAGTTCTGCTGCCCGCTCGACAGCGCCACCACATTGCCCGGCATGTGCATCATGACCATGCCGGGATGCTTGAGCGGCACCGGCTTCTTGCTGGTCACGGCCGGCGCTTCCTCGGCCGTCCAGAATGGATGATCCTCCGGCAGGGCCAGCGGCAGGAAGGCCTTGAGCGCCCAATAGGGCGAGCCGGCCGAATTGTAGCTCTCGCTCATGAACAGGTTCGGATAGCCATAGCCGATGCTGAGCACGCCATTGCCGTGTGCGATCGGCTTGTCGGCCCACCAGCGCAGGTGGCGCAGGAACTGCCCCTTGATCTCGCCCCAGGGCAGGGCTTCAAGGTCGGCAAAGGCCAGCGCGCCCCAGATGCCGCCACAGGCAAAGCGGTAGGTGAGGCTCCGCCCGAAGGCCAGCGTGCCGCCGTCTTCGTCGAACCAGTGGCGGATATCCTTGGCAAACAGCTGCGCCCGCTCCCGATACGCCGCCACCCGCGTCTCGTCGCCCCGCGCCAGCTTGGCATAGATCAGCCCATAAAAATGCATGGCGAAGGGGATGTAGTGGTCGATGCGCCGCACATTGCCGTCGCGATACCAGCCATCGCCCAGATAGAACCCGTCCAACTCTTCGAGATACTTCTCGGTCAGCGACCGGTCGAACTCGACCCCGCACTCTTCCAGCCCCAGATCGACCAGGATGCGGAAGAATTTCCAGTTATTGTCGGCATAGTCGAATTGCCGCGCATGCTTGAGATATGCCGCAAGATTGTGCTTGGCCTTGTCGTCGAGTGGCGCCCACACCAAGTGCGGCACCAGCCGCATGGTGAAGCCGATCGCCGCCAGTTCCACCATGCGCTGGTCGGTCGAGTTGACCTGCCCCCAATATTCGGGATGCTCGGGATCGGTGCCATTGGCCAGCCCCTGGCGGTACAGTTCCCAATGATCGAAAGCGCCACCACCCGCCGCCAGCGGCGTCAGCCCCCAGAGCGGCCGGGCAAAGCCTTCCAGGTCCGCCGCCGCCCGGTCGAAATGCGCCCCCGCACCATCGAGCCGCACCCGCGCCCCGCCTTCCGAGAAGTAGGGCAGCAGCGGATTGAACAGGTCATGCAGCGCCCGTTCCACATCGGCGCGGGTCTTGAGCGGATTGCCATGGAGGGGATTGGCGCTCACGGGGTCATAGGTCATCTATGCAATAGCCTTCTGCGGCGCGTCTTCGTAGGCGCCCTTGAGATCGAGTGTTTCAGCAAAGTGGCAGGCCGCCTGCTGCGCCGTGCCGTTGATCGGCCGCAAAGCCGGCTTCTCGGCGCGGCACTTGTCCTGCGCATACCGGCAGCGCGTATGGAACGGGCAGCCCACGGGCCGATTGCCCAGATAGGGAATTTCCCCGCGCACTTCGGTGCGCCTGCCCTTGCGCCGCGTCGGATCGGCAATCGGCAGCGCCTCGAGCAGCAGCTCGGTGTATGGGTGGCGCGGCCGCTCGAACAGCATTTCGGTGGGCGCATTCTCCACCACATGCCCCAGATACATCACCACCACCCGGTCGGCGATGTAGTTGACCACCCCCAGGTCGTGGCTGATGAAGATATAGGTCAGTCCGAACTCGGCCTTCAAATCCTCGAGCAGGTTCAGCACCTGCGCCTGGATCGACACGTCCAGCGCCGACACCGCCTCGTCGGCAATCACCAGCTTGGGGTCCAGCACCAGCGCCCGGGCAATGCCGATGCGCTGCCGCTGCCCGCCCGAAAACGCGTGCGGGTAACGCCCCACCGCCTCGGCGGGGATACCCACCTTCTCCAGCGTCGAGATCACCCGGTCTTCCAGCGCCCGACCCTTGGCGACACCATGGATACGCAGCGGCTCGGCCACGATGTCGAACACCCGCATGTTGGGGTTGAGCGAGCTCATCGGGTCCTGGAAGATCATGCGGATATCACGGCGATAGGGCTTGATCTCGC
>CAMLOA010000506.1 GCA_946481445.1 uncultured Devosia sp.
GCTGCTGATGAAGAAGGATATGGGCGGCGCCGCCAACGTGCTGGGCCTCGCCCATGCCATCATCGATGCCAAGCTCAAGGTCCGCCTGCGCGTGCTGGTGCCGATCGTGGAAAATGCCATTTCCGGCAATGCCTTCCGCCCCGGCGACATCCTGCGCTCGCGCAAGGGCATCACCGTCGAGATCGGCAATACCGATGCCGAGGGCCGTCTGATCCTGGCCGACGCGCTGGCTTTGGCCGATGAGGAAGCGCCCGATCTGCTGCTCGACATGGCGACCCTGACCGGCGCCGCCCGCACCGCCCTGGGCCCGGATCTGCCGCCGCTCTACTGCGCCGATGACGCCCTGGCGCGTGCGCTCGTCGAAGCCGGCATGGCAACGGACGACCCCCTCTGGCACATGCCGCTCTGGGCGCCCTACGAAACCATGCTGTCCTCGCGCATCGCCGACATCAACAATGCCGGCAGCGGCGGCTTTGCCGGTTCTGTCACCGCGGCGCTGTTTCTCAAGCGCTTCGTCGCGCAGGCGGCGGCCTGGGTCCACCTGGACATATATGGCTGGGCGCCGGAAGCGCGCCCGGGCCGGCCGCAGGGCGGCACCGACCAGGGCATCCGCGCGGTCTATCGTGTGCTGCGGCAGCGCTATGCCGGCTCGTGAGCTTCAATAGCCCCGGCTGCGGTCCACCACGTTGATCAGCGGCTTGCCGGCCTCGTGGTCGCGCAGGATGCGGCTGAAATAGCGCACCCCGCTCGCCTCGTTGCTGATGGCGGCGATATGGGGGGTTATGTAGCAGTTCTCGATATCCCACAGCGGGCTCGACGCGGGCAGGGGTTCGGTTTCGAACACGTCCAGGCTCGCCGCCCCGAGCGTGCCGTCGCCCAGGGCGCGCACGATGTCGGCTTCCCTCTGGTGCCCGCCCCGCGCCGCATTGACGATCACCGGCCCGCCATCGAGCTTGCCGCGCCGCAGCTTGCCGAATGTCTGGTAGTTGAGGATGCCCGCCGTCTCCGGCGTCAGCGGCAGCAGGTTGACCAGGATATCGGTGCCGGAGAGGAAGGCGTCGAATTCGGCGTCGCCGCTGAACCCCTCCACGCCATCCATGGCCTTGGGCGTGCGGCTCCAGCTGCGCAGGGTAAAGCCCAGCGGCTTGAGGCGGCTCACCGCATCCTGTCCCAAAACGCCCATGCCCATGATGCCCACACTGGTCTCCGCGGCGGCCGGCGGATAGAGCTGGCTCCAGCGCTTCGCCATCTGGTCGGCGCGGAAGCGGGTATAGAGCCGGTGATGCATGGTGACATGGGCGACCACATAGTCGCTCATGCGCTGGCTGAGGTCGGCGTCCACGAAGCGGACCACCGGCACGTCGGGCAGGGCGGGGTGCTTCATCAGCGCGTCGGCCCCCGCTCCCAGCGACAGCACGGCTTTGAGCCCGCTCAGGCCGTCGAACGCATCGGCCTTGGGCTTCCATACGAAGATGTAGCGGATATCGGCCGGATCGAAGGCGTCGCCGCGCCGCACGACGGGGTAGGGGGCCAGTGCCTCGGCAAAGGCGCGGGCCCAGCTGGCCTCGTCCACGTCCGACAGGTGCAGGAGCAGCATGGCAGGGTCCTCATGAAAAAGAGCCGCGCTTTTGGCGCGGCTCGCAACACATGCAATCGGTGGGCCTACTGGCCGGTGGTTGTCGTCGTCTCGCCGCCCTCGGCCGGCGCTGCCGGTTCGCCACCCGACAGGGGCGCTTCGGGCGTCGTTTCCTGCACGGGTGTGCCGACCACGGGGGTGTCGCTCTGCGTTTCGGTGGGCGTTTCGACGGCCGTGGCCGGGGCCGTCGGTTCGGTCACTTCGCCCTCGGCGGGGGTGGTCAGCTCGTCCGAAACGGTGTCGTCGGGCGAGACTTCGCTCGCCGGAGTCTCGACGCCTTCACCCGCCGCGGCCTCGCCTTCGGCGGGGGCCGCTTCCGGTGCCGGGAAAGGCACGGGGCTGGCCGACAGAGTCTGCAGGTAGGCCAGGATGTCGGCGCGTTCCTCGGCGGTGCGGATGCCGGCGAAATTCATCTTGGTCCCGGGCGCGTAGTCGGACGGCTTGGTCAGGAAGGCGTTGAGGTTCTCATAGGTCCAGGTGTCCCCGGCGGCACTGTGCGCCAGCAGGGCATCGGAATAGGCAAAGCCTTCATGGCTGCCTTCGAGCCGGCCGACAACGTCATACAGGCCCGGGCCCTGCTTGTTGGGTTCACCCTCGCCGAAATTGTGGCACGACTGGCACTTGCGGGCTGCAGCGGCCCCGCGTTCCACACTGGCGCTGGCCAGCAGCACGCCGAGCGGAACCTCGGGTTCGGCCTCGGCCACGGCGCCGCCTTCGGTCGGCTCGGGCTCGGGCAGCGCATAGCCGGGGCCGCGGTTCTCGATGGGATGGTAGATGGCCTCGGCAACAAAGCCGGCGCCCATGACGAACAGCAGCGTGCCCAGCACGGCGCCCATGATCTTGTTTAGCTCGAACGAATCCATTTGGTC